>JBBSAF010000034.1:0-14420 GCA_038252525.1 Tepidisphaerales bacterium | reverse complement strand
GGGCGAGGCGCCCCCGCGACGTGGAAATTACGGCGGGTGGCCGGTGACGTACGTATAACAACCGGGCGGGGCGCCCCCGCGACGTGGAAATTACGGGGGGTGGGAGGGAGTTGTGTATGACAACGAGGCGGTCAGACCCGCATCATGGCGTGGACCTTGGAGACGATCTCACCTTCCGAGCCGGGGACGCTGAGGACGTCGCATTCGGTGCCGAGGATGTACGGATGGCCGGTGGCGCCGACCTTGTCGCGCAGTTCGCGCGACATGCGGATCACCTCGTCGGGGGTGAGATCCTTGGCGTAAAAGCGTTTGCTGGGGAGGTTGCCGTAGAGGACGGTGTGGTGGGGGATGATGCCCGCGTCGTGCCAGAGGTCGCGCGAGGCGCCGAGGCTTATCATGGCCGAATCGAGCGTGCCGAACGCCTTGAGCATGGCGTCGGTCAGTTCGCCGCAGCAGTGGAAGATCAGGTCCACGCCGAGCTCGCCGAGGCGTTTGCGGATGGCGCGGTTGGGGGCCATGGCGTAGCGCTCGAATACATCGGAGCCGGACTGCATCTGGTTGGGGGAGATGTAGACCTTGTTGGCCGCCGGTTCGCAAACGAACGTCGCCTTGGCGCCGGCCTTGGCTTGGGCCTCGATGTTCTGGATGACGACGGCGGTGGCCATGTGGAGCAGCCGCTCGACGGCGAGCACGTCGGGTTCCTCGTCGGCGCCGATGCCGGAGCCGGCGAGGTAGACGGCGGTGATCGGGTCGGCCAGCAGCTTGGTCATCAGGGAGAACGGGCCGATGGCCATGCCGATGGGCAGCAGGTCGGTGGTGTGGGCGACGTGCGCGATGGCATCGACGGTCGCCTTGATCCGGGGGTTGTCGAGCACATCGCCGATGGCGGCCTTGGCGACCATTTCCTCGCTCGGCGCGGCGTCGAAATGGAACGTCGGGGCGTCGGCGGCGGCGATCCCCAGCCGCGACAGCATCACTTCCTTCTCGAGGGTCAGGTCCATCAGCGGCAGCGCCAATGGCGTGCCGTACCGCCGGGCGGCCTCGATGATGACATCACCGAGTCGTGTGCCATCGAGCAAGATGGCGTCGTGATCCGGTTTTTCCCGCAACACCAAATCCGCGCCGATGGGAAACGATTTCCCGGTCGCCGCGAGGGCCATATAAAACTGACGATCCATGGTCATCTCCGTTTCGTTTTCACGCGTAATCGAACTTCAGTTCCTCGGCCGGCATCGGCTTGAGGTTGATTCCCTTGCCCCAGTCGCGTCGGGCGCACTTGAGGTAGTGGACGTAATTCTCGAGCGGAACATCCGGCGGGACGCGGTGGTCGGCGAAGCCGATATAGCCGCCTTCCTCGACCAGCGGGGTGAGCCGGCGAACCTCGTCCTCGATGCCCTTTTTGGATCCGGCCAGGATGCGCTTGCCGACGCCGCCCATCATGAGAAGCTCCCTGCCATATTGCTTGCGGAACTGGACCGGATCGGCATTCCAGGTGCCGACCTCGATGGGGAACATGCAATTGACGCCGGCCTCGAGCCAGAGCGGAAGAAGATCGTCGATCTTGCCGTCGCAATCGACCCAGATGATGTCACAGCCGTTCTTGGCGAGCAATTCGGTGTAGCGCTTGTATTGGGGAACGAGGTACTGCTTGAAATGCGTGGGGCTGAGCAGCGGGCCGGCGCTGTAGCACATGTCCTCCCAGATTCCGCAGGCGTCGAACTTGGCGCCGGCGGCGATGGCGCGCTCGAGGACGCCGACGATGCAGTCGCCGACGGTCTCGACCATCTCCCCGAACCATGCCGGATCGTCGTAGACCACAAGCGAGAGGTTCTCGACGCCCATCCAATCGCGCAACCGCCCGTACAGGCTGCCGCCGGGGGCGACGTGGGGGAGGGGGGAGTCGGGGTCGTTCCACTGGCGCACGGCGTCGGCCATGTCCTTGGGGTAGCGGTCGGGGTTGTTGGGGTCGAGGCGCCATTTGTAATGTTTTTTCCAGCTTTCGCGGTCCACGAGGAGGTGCCCGTGATGCTCTGGGATGGATCCCATCGTCTTCTTGCGCAGGACGGTGACGCCGTCGCCTTGTTGGGCGAGCTCGTGGTCCCCTCGGTCCTCGATGACCTTGGATTCAAACCAGGGAAGCAGATCGACATGCACCCAAGGGCCATCCTGGTACTGGTCCATGCCGAAGTAGGGGTCGGTGAATTGTGAGTTGTAGTTGTCGTAGGTGATTTGGGCGGGCAGGCCCTGCTCGTGCCAGAGTTCGATGGTTTCCGGCCAGAACCCGAAGTCGCAGATGGGGGATCGGTCGCGGGGCTGGTAGTGCAGGGTCGCCAGGAATCGTTGTCGTTGGTTCATGGACATCCTTGTAACGCGGCGGACGATTCCGGCAACCGTCGCGGCTGTCAATAACCTATACGATCCTGTCATCGCATCCAATGGGTGCGGTGGATCAGGGTGCGGTGGATCGGCGACTCTGGACTCTGGGCGTGCGCTTCATTCGCCGACGCCGCGACGATCCACGGCGCCCGCGCCGCGAGATCAATGGGCCATGCCATGTTGTCGTGGTCGAGTGACAAGGGACTGCCGCCGGCGGGGGCGGACTTGTGTATGACAACGAGGACGGCGCCCCTCGCGACGCGCGAAGGCGCCCGAGGGGCGAACGCGGCGGGGGATGCCTCTGGCTCGACTTTTGCTTATCAAATCGCGGGACGTTGGCCGGCGTCGTGTCGATGCCGGGACGGCCCGATGGAGGTTCCCATGTTGGAATTGATTCCCTTGGCGGCGGCGGGATGGGCGTTTTTGGTGTATCTGTTCGGCGGCGGGCTTGGATTGGCCGTCGTCGTGTTCATCGTGCTGAAGCTACTGGGCAAATGACGCCGGTGGCTCAGCGCGGGAATGGCGAGATCCAGCCGTCCGGCCGCAGCACACCGATCCTGCCGGCAACGCGCTGGCGGCTCATCGCGGGAATGGCTCGATCGAGACATCCGGGGTCGAAGAGTGGACCGGCGAGTGGTAGGGGGTGGTCTCACCCGAGAGCCGGTCGGCGGCCCAATGGGCGGCCCAGGCGAGGACCGGCGCGTACGCGCTTTGCTCGACCTTGCGAAGATCGGCGATGGCGGCGATGGCATGGAGATTCGCCAAGCCCTTGGCGGATTCAGCGCGGGTTTCGGTGCCCTCGAGGTCGCTGTTCAGCAAGCTTCGCAACCGATTGACTGCGGCGCCGTCTCCGCGCGGGGCGGTGGCGCCGATGGCGTAGGCGGCGGCGGCGCGGGAGTCGCCGGGGGTGAACATCGGATCGCCGGCCAAGAGACGCATGGCGTCGGGGATGACGCGCGCGTCGCCGAAATGTCCGAGGGCGACAAAGGCCCTGAGGGTGGCTTTGGCGGCCGGATCGCCGGGGGAACCCATCGAGCCGGGCTTGGCGCGGGCGCTGAGGGCGAGCAGGGCCGGCTTGGCCTTGGGATCGCCGATCAAACCGAGACTTTCGGCGGCTTGGGCACAGACATCCACGTCGGCGCCGTCGGTCCATTCCGCCAACACGGTGTGCTTGTCGAGGGCGACGTCGGATTTGAGCCGCCCTAGGACATAGGATGCATCCTCGCGGCGCCGGGGATTGGCGTCACCCAACATGGGCACGACCGCGGTGACGGTGGCATCGCGCGCGGCATCGCTGGCCGGATGAACAAGCGTCTTTCGCAGCGCCGCGTGGAGCGGGCGATAGGGGTCGGAGAGCAACTGGACCATGGCTGCGGCGGCGTCGGCGTCGGGGGTGGGGGCCAAGGCGTCGGCGGCCGCGGCCCGCACGGAGGGGTCGGCGTCGGCCAGCATGGCGCGGGCCTTTGCTTGACGCAGTTCGGCCGGGGCGATGGTCGACAAGGCGATCAACGCGATCCGACGGACGGTGGGGTGGGCGTGGGACAACTCCGCGACCACCGCATCGAGTTGTGCGGCGGCCTTCATTTCACCCAAGGCTTGGATCGCCGCGACACGGTGGGGGAGGTCCTTTTGGATGAACGGCGCGATGGCGTCGGCCAGATCGGCGTGGCCGAAGCGTCCGATGGCGGCGATGGCGGCGATTTGCTCGTCATCGGGCAGGGTCGAAGTGGACAAACGATGGGCCAGCACCGCGGCGCTGGCGGAGGTGCGGATCGCGGCGATGGCGGCGCGACGCACGACGGGTTCGCCGTCGGCCAAGGCATTGACGACGGCGGGCGAGGCGGCGGGGCGCTCGGGATCCAAGGCATCGGCGGCGCGGACGGCGGCGGCGCGGACGGACGCGTCGGCATCCGCCAGCAGCCTGTCCACGGCGCCGGCCATGGCGGGATCGTCGATTTGGGCGGCGGCGATGGCGGCCTGGGCGCGGACGAGCGGCGAAGGGTCGCCCATGGCGTCAACGATGAATCGCCCGGCGTCGGCGCGACGGGTTCGCCCCAGGTCGGCGACGAGGATCACCCGCTGGGCGACGGGGACGCGCGGTTGACGCAGCGCCTCGGCGATGAGCTGGACGGTGCGGGCCGAGGCGGTCACCTGTTCGATGGCGGGGGGGATGTCCAGGCCGAGGAATCCGAAGCCGGCGCGTCCGTCGGGGGTCGCGGGCATGGAGGCGGGGATGCCGTGGGAAAGATCGCCGGAGGTTTGCGCGATGGCGGGATAGCCGCACCCCAGGGCGCAGGCGATCGCGGCGGCGGCAAGGCGGGCGATGGCGCGGCGCCGGCGACCCGGCGCGGACCGGGGGGCCTCGGCGCGGGCGGGAAGATCCATCGGGTTCGTTGTGTTCATCATGACGTTCATCGGTTCAACCCCGCCGCAGCAGATGGGCCAGTCGCATCCACGCCAAGAGCGCCAAGGCGACGCACAATCCCCCCATGAGCCATAGGTGCGGGACGTACATCGCCTGGATCGACGGATCGGCGCCGGGCAATTGGGCCAACGCCATCACCAGGGGGCTGACGAAGGCGATCCACTTGGCCACATCCACGGTCAGTTGGCTTCCGGCGGCGAACCAACCGAAGACCGGGAGGACGAACAGGGCGGCGGCGACGAGATAGGCGGTGACGGTGGCGCGGGCGGTGGCGGCGAAGAACGTCGAGGCCGCCAGCCCGAGCGTGCAGCAGAAGACCACCGCCAACCCGACGATGGGCGCGAGCTTGAGGAATCGCGTCTGGTAGCCGGGGTCGATGAACCACAGCGCCGCGTACGCCGGGACCAAGGCGAGGATCGGCAGGGCGGCGGGGATGAAGGCGGGGATGAACTTGCCCCAGAAGATCGTCCCCCCGCCCAGGCGACTGAGGCGCAGGGTGTCGAAGGTGCCGTATTCGATCTCGGTGCTGACGGCGGCGCTGGTGAGGCTGGGGGAAACCAGGGCGATGATCCCGATCTGGAAGATCACCACGATGCGGGCGACGTAGGTGAGCAGGTCGGCGTATTCGGTCCCGCCATACAGGCTCATGGCCGCCAGCCCCAGCGACAGGAACAGCGCGCCGTAGAAGATGCGGATCATCCATCGCCCGCTGCGAAGCTGGCTGGTGCGGCGCTCCTTGGTGGCGACGGGGTTGAAGCGACCGAAGGGCTTGTGCTTTTTCTTGGGGTCGATGAGGAACAGGATTCGCCGTCCCAGCGATCGCCCCGAGGGGTCAAGCTCATCGCCGCCGCGCGACCCCTCGCCGGCGGACGGCGCCTTGGCGAGCTTGGCGGCGATGATGATGAAACAGACTGCGTTGGCGCCGGCGGCGGCGGCGAGGAAGACCTGCCACAGCGGCAAAAGCCCGTGATGGGCGCCATCGAAGTCGCCGGGTTGGGGGCTGAGGATCGACATCGCCGCCGCGACCGGGGACAGCCCGCGGGCATAGTGCAGCACGGCGGCGACGGCGCCGGATTGGCTGTCGAGCATGATCATCCCCGGCACCAACAAGGCCCCGCATACCGTCAGCACGATCAGGTACGCCAGCACCAGCGCGGTGGCGCTTTGTTTGCACAGGGCCGACACCGCCAGCGACACCATCGCCAGCAGCACCGCCGCCAGCACGAGGATGAGATACGGCCAAACCAAGTCGCCCAAGGCCACGTCGCCGCGGAAAAAGAGCATGGCGGCGAACGGGGCGCCGGCGATCAGCAGCAGCATGGGATAGCTGATGGCGATGGCCGTCTTGCCCCAGATGATCTCGGCGGGGCTGAGCCGCGAGGCGTATAGCATCTCGAGGGTGTTGGCCTCGCGCTCCCCCGACAGGCTGACGGCGGCGATGCCGGGGACGAACAGCGCCAACAGCGCGATCTGCCCGATCACCAGCCCCAGCAGCAGGTTGTCATGCGGTCGGATGACCGAGCCGCCCACGCCGACGCTGCCGGCCATGACCCCGCCCTGCGGCCAGGTCGCCATCACCAGCAGCCCCAAGGCGGCGATGAGGAACAATTGGATCGCGGCCACGCGCCGCAACCGCAACAGCCCCAACAGATCCTTTCGCAACACCGGATTCATGCCGATTCCCTTGTCTGGCGCCGACCCGCGCGGACGGGCCGATTAATTCTCACTTGGTCAGGCTCATGAAGACATCCTCGAGGTCCGCCGGAACCTCGTGGTAGCTGAGGACGGGGATGCCCTTCTTGAGCAGCAGCAGCAATGCCTGTGCGATCTGCTGTTCGTCGGCCGACACCTCGAACCGCAGGGTCTTGCCGTCGGCGTCGACGGCGTCGTCCACCGCCGTCCATTCGCCCGGCGCCTCGGCGAGCACCGTCCGGGCCTCCTTGGCGAACTTCAGCACCTCGATCTGCATCAGACGGCGCTGGCGGACGGTGCGCATGATCTCCTGGACCGGCCCGCACGCCACCAATTTGCCGGCGCTGAGGATGCCCACGGTGTCGCACACGTCGGCCAGCTCCGGCAGGATGTGGCTGGAGACCAGCACCGCCTTGCCGAGGTCGGCCAGTTGTCGCAGCAGCATCCGCATCTGAATGCGGGCGCGGGGATCGATGGTGGCGGCGGGTTCGTCGAGGATCAGCACCTGCGGGTCGTGCAACAGGGTCTTGGCGATGCCGACGCGCTGTTTCATCCCGCGCGACAATTCCCCCATCAGCTTGTCGCGGAAAGGCATGGAGTTGGCGATCTCCAGGCACGTGTCGATGCGCTCGGGCCGCTTGGATTTGGGGATGCGATAGGCGGCGGCGAAAAAGTCCAGGTATTCCCACACCCGCAAGGTCGGATAGACGCCGAAGTTGTCGGGCAGGTAGCCGACGAGCTGCTTGATGAGGTCCTTGTTGCCGGTGACATCGCGGTCGGCGATGGAGGCCTTGCCGCCGGTCGGTTCCAGCAGTCCGCAGAGGATGCGGAAAGTGGTGGTTTTGCCGGAGCCGTTGGGACCGATGTATCCGAAGACCTCGCCGCGATGGACGGTGAGCGTCAGGTCGTCCAAGGCCGCGAAGTCGCCGTAGCGCTTGGTCAGGGCCTCGGTTCTCAGGATCGGTTGCGTTCGGTCGATCGGCATGTCATTCCTCATTCGCTCCGAGGCCGAGGGCGGCCGTCGGAATCGTTCCTATTTCGCCCGGCCGCGCAGGTCCAACGCGATTTCCCGCACCTGCCACGGCGAGGGGATCTCGCCGGCGCCGGCGCGGTCGACCGGTTGCACATCCAGCATCAGCCACACTCGCCCGCCCGCATCGGTATCATCGCCCGACAGATCGAACGCAACCGGCGATTGCGGACCAACGGGGTTGGACCACTCGGCGACCACCCCCCCGGCGGGGTTGGCCTTGGCGCCGCCGCCGGACGCCTGCCCGCGGCGGATGGTCACGGTGTATCGCGGGGCGTCGATATTGAGCCGCAGCTCGGCGCCGTCGAGCGCCACGCCGTTGGTCGCCGTCGGACGGTGGAACTCCAGCAGCAACTGGGCGCCGGCGCGGTTGGGGATCCACTCATCCTTCCCCGCGTCGTACAGGGGAAATGGCGACACCTTGGCCAATGACACGAACGCGGCGGGAATGCGAACGACCGACCCCGGCGCCGACGGTTCGATCCGAACCGGGGCGCGGACGACGGCAAGGCGTTTTTCGGTGATCGGCCCGTCGAGCGACGATTTCACCGCGTTGATCGACGCGGGATTCGCCAGCCAGCCGATCAGCATCGGTCCGTCATCCGCGGTCGAGGGCGCGCTGGCCGCCGCGCCGGCGGCCGTGAGCATGGCGGCGACCACATCGCCGCGAAGCTTGGCGTCGTCGGAGGTGAAAACCGCGGCGTTGACGTAACTGCCGCGGGGATTGGCGGTGTTGGCGACGGCGCGACTTCCGCCGGCCGGCAGATCCGCCAGGCTGATGGCCGACCGCCCCGCGACCAGCAGCGGCGACTCCAGCGCGCCGCCGGTGCGATTGTCGATGGACAGTTCCAGCCCGTTCACGCCGAAATGCCCCGCGGCGTCGAGCGCCAGGTCGCGCGGCGCGGTGGCGGTGGCCTTCCAGACGCGATCGACGCGACCCGCCATCACCCCGGCGCCGGGCACGTCGAACCACGGCAGCACGATCGTCGGCGCATCGCCGGAAATCATCGGGCGCAGCGCCGTCGAGTCGCCGTTGGCCGACAGCGACATGGACTTGTCGTCGGCGCCGATGTATGCCACCGCCTGTCGCACCCGTCCTGCGCCTGCGCCCGAGACATCGACCGTGGCCACGCTCGCCACCATCGGCGACTGCCCGCTGGAGGCCAGCCAACGCCACGCGATCAGCCCGCCGGAGCCGATCAGCGCGACGGCCACCCCCGCCGCGAACGCCATCGGACGCCGCGACCCGCCCAGCGCCAGTTGCGCCAACAGCACCAGCCCCAGATAACCCCCGACGATCGCCATCGCCAATTTCCATGCCGGCGCCCGCTTGCCGATCATCCGCTGCAACAAGGCCGGTTGGGACTCGGCCAACTTCGACCGTGCCCAATCCCCGCCCGGCTGATTCGCCCGCAACAGCGACCCCCACAGCCGCGCGGCGCGGTCGTCGTCGGGGTCTTTGGGTTTGGCCGACCCTCCGGCCGGGAAACTCGTGAACACCACCCGTCCCAGCCCGACGGTCTTGTACGCCGCGTGAACATATCCCCCGCCGGCCAGCGCCACGGTCCCGTCGCCGGCGACGGCCTCGACCATCGGCAGCGCGAACGCCAGCGCCCAGGGCGACTGGCCATCAACGGCCAATTCCGAAGTCTCGCGCCAACCGAGGATTTTCACCGGCAGATATTCGGCCAGCCACGTGCCGCGCGGATCGGTCGCCGGCGTCGGGGCGTCGAGGATGAGCGTCCCCCCGCCGCGAATGTACGCCAATAGCGTCGCGCGCTGGGCGGCATCCAGATCGTCGGGATTCACATCCTCCAGCATCACCGCCAACGCGCTGTCGTAGCCGGCCGGATGTCGCGGCAATTCCATCGCCTCGACCGCCGCCGTCATCACCGGATACGGCACTCCCGCGCCCACCCGCTCGGCCACCAGCATCGCGTCGACACCCTCCTTGCCCGACTCGCTGAACGACCGCATGGCCGCCACCACGATGAGCTTGGCCGGCAGCGCCGCCGAGCCGTCGCCCATCGCCCGCCCGAGAATATCATCCCGCGCCAATCGCTCGCCGCGACTGGTCCACGCCAAGGTGGTGAGCACCTTGGCGTCCTTGTCCATCACGGGGAAATATCCCAGCGTGCGGATCGTCACCTTGCTGTTGGGCGGCACGCGCACGGCATTGGACAGCACCGCGGGATGATCCCCGCCGACGGGCACGTCCACCGCGCCGACGATTTCGTTGGCTGTCGGATTCCGCAGCGTCAGCCGCATCGGGATCCACTGGTCCGGCGGATAAGATTGCCCGAAGGTGAACACGCCGTTGACGGCCGGGGTTTCTTGTCCCGACGCCGGCGTGACGATCGCCAGCCACGCGATCAACATGATGCCGATATGTCTCGTCGCCGCTCGAATGGTCGCCTCCGTGTCCAAAGCGCCGATCCGTCAAACACCCAAACCGAATGGTCCAGTCCCGCCGCGCCGATGGGCCGGGGATCGGGACCGCAATCTACCAAGAACCGCCCGGATCTGCGAATCGGGGCGTTGTTGTCGAGAGGTCGCTCCGCGACAGGCGATCAACCACAGTGGCGGTCATCGCCTGTCGCGGGGCGCCTTGCCCGATGCAGTCAACATGAGGAACCCCATCCTCCATCGCGGGGCCGCCTCGACCCCGTCCGTAAGACATCACCGGGCGAAGGCGGGTTTGGAGGTTGTGAAAGCCCCGCCGCGCGCCGCTGTCGCCGACTTTGATTAAGAAGGCGGAGGCGAGGCGCCTCCGCGACAAAAGAGCGAGTGGCGAGTCGCCCATGACGGCGCCGCCCACGCCCAACGCCAGTCATGAGAATAATCCCCCCTCATCGTCCGCTCTATATCCCCCCCGTCCAATCCGGCGGCAACAGCAGCACCGGGACCCGCGTGTTCTTGATCAGTTCCACCGGCACGTTCCCCGCCAACAGCCGCGCGAAAATGTTCTTGCCGGTCAATCCCAGCACGATCAACGTCACCTCGCGCTCGATGGCGGTGTTCAGGATCGCCCGGGCGATGTCGTCACTGAACATCAACAGCGTCTGCACGGTCACCCCCATCTCCGACAGCTTGTCGCGCAGCAGGCTGATGGCCGCCTCCCCGTCGGCCTGTTCGTGCTCGCGCATCTGCCCGGCGCTCGGCCGCGACACGTGAATCACCAACACCTCCGCCTTCATCCGATGCGCCAAATCCGCCAGCGGCTCGACCACCTTCTGCGCCGCCCAGGGACTGCTCACCGCAATCAATATCCGACTCATAAGCCTTCCCTCTTCCCCGCGACCCGACGATCACTGACGACTGACGACTGACGACTGACGACTGACAACTGACTAATGATCCGTGACGCCCCTCGCCGTGCCCGTTCCCCCCAAATCCACCATTCCCATCAGTTCCCGCATCCTCCCCAGCGCCTTGCCCCGGTGGCTGATCGCGTGCTTCCGACCCGAATCCAGCTCCGCGGTCGTCGCGCGCTCGGATTCGACGAGAAACAGCGGATCATACCCGAACCCGTGGCTCCCGCGCGGCGATCGCAACATCCGTCCCTCGATGGTGTCCCGCGCCGTCAGCACGATCCGGCCCGCATCGTCGGCCAGCGCCAGCACGCACACGAACCGCGCCGTTCGCCGCTCATCCGGCACATCCGCCAACTGCCACAGCAGCAGGGCATTGTTCGCCTCGTCCCCCTTCCCGGCGCCGTGCAACTCCGCCCAGCGGGCGCTGGTCACGCCGGGCTTGCCCTCCAACGCATCGACTTCCAGCCCGCTGTCGTCGGCCAACGTCCACCGCCAACACGCCATGGCATAATGCGATGCCTTCAGGCAGGCGTTGTCGCGGAACGTTCGCCCGGTCTCCTCGATTCCCGCCACCGCGCCCACGTCCGACAGCGCGACGAACCGACGCGAATCGCCGGCGAGCATCTCGCGGAACTCGCGCGCCTTGCCGGCGTTGCCCGTGGCGATCAGGATCTCCATCTCACGCTCCCATCCACCTCACGCTCCAATCGCCCTCGCTGTTCGGATCGCCGCGGCGGCATTTTGACGGCCTTGGCGATCCAATCCACTCTCCCGTGCCGATCCACCTCACTGCCCGATCGACCGCAGCCGCCCGGGCGTGCCGCCCCCGTCCGGCCCCGGCGGGGGGGCGCCGGGGTTCCACGCCGGCGCCGCGGGCGTCGGCGCCGCCGGGGCGCCGCCCCCGAGCATCGACGGCCGGCCGCGCGGAATCTCCACGAGGAAAGACGGGTCCATCGTGGTCGTCACCCTGCCGGTCACCTTGTCGGTCGCCTGATGGGCCATCTGCTCGCCATTGACCGCGTGGTGCGGATATTGCCGCAGCGCCGCCGCCAGCGTCGGATCCGCGATCTCCACCTTCGGCGCCACCGTCGTGATCGCGTTGCCCTCGGTGTCGCGCAGGTCGGTGGGCAATCCGGGGATCACATGGTCCATCACCAACAGCGACTTGTTGGGATCGGGGTTGTATTGCGAACTGCTCTCCTGCTCCCGCACCGCCGCCCGCGGCCACGTGCCGATGCACACGCTGCTGACATTGTCGCCATGATAAAAATACGCCGGAATCCCCATCTCCCGCGCCGCCCGCACCGAATCCACCGCCGCCTTCTTCCGCTCGGCGCTGCCGGTGTAGGCCGCGATCTGCACCGTCCAGAACGCCGTCTCCGGCGTCCGCGTCAAATCCCATTCCGCCGGCGCCGGCGGGTCGGCCTCGGTCAACGGCACGAACACCGCCCCCTGGAACGGCATCTCGCCCCCGGCCTCCCGGTACGCCATGATCCGACGCCGATCCCCCTGCGCCCGGCTCGCCTCTCCCCGGTCGGTGGCATCGTCGATCGCCGCATAAAACCCGTAATACAGCCCGCTGTACCCGTCGCCGTGCACCACATACCAATCGTTCATCCCCGTCGCCTTGGCCAGCGCCTCCTTCACCTGCTTGCTTCGCGGGATGTGGTCGGGCGTGCGGATCACCTGGCAATACAACGTCCACTGCGCGTTGGTCGGGATGCTCGGCAGATCCGAACCCGCCGCCGCGGAGGCCGATTCCCCGGCGGGGCGCTTGACGACCGCCGGTTCCGACGATCCCCCGGATGGCCCGGCGCATCCCGCGACCAACACCCACAAACCCAACATCGACACCAGCGACAAGCCAACTGACTTCATGCGACATCTCCCATGCCCCCATCCTCCGGCGCATTCTAACCCCATCGCCCCGTCAATGCGCCCTCGCCGGCGCCGCCCCCCGCGCCCCTCACCCCGGATCGTCCGTCGGCGCCGCCGTCCACTTGGGTGTGCCCTAAAAAGCGGCCAAAGTGATGTTTTGATCGACCGACCCCCATTTGCAGTGGCGCCAATGCCGGTCGGCCCGGCAAAATGCGATGCTTGCCCGTGAAAATTGCCACACCCCTCCAATCCCTCCAATCCGCCCCGCGACGGTATGATTTGTGCCGCCGCTCAACCCCGCTATAATGTCCTCTCGGGTGGGCCGCTCCACCCAGGGATTTTGCCGCGGAAGGAAAGAGCGTATGCAACCCAAGGCGATTTTGACCTATGGCGATAAGACCATCGAACTCCCCATCGTCGAGGGATCCGAGGGCGAGCTCGCCATCGACATCTCCGCCCTCCGCGCCCAGACCGGACTGATCACCCTCGATCCGGCCTACGGCAACACCGGCTCTTGCAAAAGCGCCATCACCTTCATCGACGGCGAGGCCGGCATCCTCCGCTATCGCGGCATCGACATCGAGGATCTCGCCGAGAACTCCCGCTTCATCGAGGTCGCGTGGCTGCTCATCTTCGGCCGTCTTCCCAAAAAAGACGAGATGGACCGCTTCAGCACCCGCCTGACCGACAACGCCACCCTGCACGAATCCTTCAAGCACCATTTCGAAGGCTTCCCCGTCGACGCCCCCCCCATGGCCATGCTGTCGGCCATGATCAACACCCTCGCCTGCTTCCAACAGCAGTTCCTCAAGATCGAGGATGAGGAGCAGTTCGAGGATGCCGCCGCCCGGCTCATCAGCAAGGTCCGCACCATCGCCGCCTTCGCCTATCGCCGCTCGGCCGGGCTGCCGTACATCTATCCGCATCCGAAGTTGCGATACGTCGCCAACTTCCTGCACATGATGTTCGCCATGCCCTACCAGGATTACGAGGTCGATGACGATGTCGCCAACGCCCTGAACCTCATCCTCCTGCTTCACGCCGACCACGAGCAGAACTGCTCGACCTCCACCGTCCGCATGGTCGGCTCCAGCCGGGCCAACCTCTTCGCCAGCTGCGCCGCCGGCGTCAGCGCCCTCTGGGGACCGCTCCACGGCGGCGCCAATGTCGCCGTCCTCGAAATGCTCGAGCAGATCCACCGCGGCGGATTGTCCGCCGAGCAGTGCCTGAGCCTGGCCAAGAACAAGGACAGCGGCTTCAAGCTCATGGGCTTCGGGCACCGGGTCTACAAGAACTTCGATCCCCGCGCCAGGATCCTCAAGAAGACCGCCGACGTGATCCTGTCCAAACTCGGCGTGAAGGACCCCCTGTTGGACATCGCCCGGCGCCTCGAGGAACTCGCCCTGAAAGACAGTTACTTCGTCGACCGCAAACTCTACCCCAACGTCGATTTCTACAGCGGCATCCTCATGCGCGCCATGGGCATTCCGGTGAACATGTTCACCGTCATGTTCTCCATCGGCCGACTCCCCGGCTGGATCGCCCACTGGCGCGAGCAGCACGACGACCCCGGAGCGCGCATCGCCCGTCCGCGCCAGGTCTACACCGGCGAAACGCTCCACAAATACGTCCCGGTGGACCAGCGCTGAGGCGACCGGCGACCCGGCGAACCCCAACCGCGTCCCCGCCGGGGGCGCGGTTTTTT
>JBBSAF010000033.1:0-14521 GCA_038252525.1 Tepidisphaerales bacterium | reverse complement strand
GGTGACATTTCCATCTCTTTGCAACATTCATCGACGCGGAGTGGATTGAGAATCGGGGAGGCGCGGGCTATCGTTGGGAAGATCGGAGGCGCGGCATGTCACTGGACCGTATCACATTCGACGAGGGGATCATGGGCAGGCGGGCCTGCATCCGGGGGATGCGGATGCCGGTGAGCGTGGTGCTGAAGATGTTGGCCGGTGGCATGACGGTCGAGGCGATCCTGCGGGACCATCCCGACCTGGAACCGCGGGACATCGAGCAGTCCATCGCCTATGCCGCGATGCTGGCCGACGAGCGCTTCCTGGCCAAGGCGGACTGACATGCGCGTCCTGCCGGACATGGGGCCGGCGCCCTCCACCGCGCTGTGGCTGCGTGATCAAGGCCGCGACGCGATCCACGTCCGCGAATTGGGACTACAGCGATCCCCCCGACGCCGAGATTCTTCGCCAAGCCGAGGCCGACGCGCGGGTCGTGGTCACGTTCGACCTCGACTTTTCCAGGTTGGTGGCCCTGCAACGGCTGGCAAGACCGTCGGTGTTGGTGTTTCGGCTCGATGAGTTCACCACGGCGGGGTTGAACGCCCTGCTTTTTGCGACGTTGGAGTCGTATCAATCCGAATTGGACGCCGGCGCGATCGTCACGGTGGAATCCGCCCGGGTGCGGGTGAGGAAACTGCCCGTATGGTGAAACGGGATTGCGACTCAACGCCGAGGGAAAATCGATTGGATGAGGCGCGGAACAACGACCAGCAACAAGGCCACGAACAGCAGCAGCGCCAATGCGAAGCCGCCTTGGTTGTCCTCATCTCCGATCGGAGATGGGCGCCCCGCGCCCCCTGCGGGGAAGCCCGCGAGCAGCGCGATGAGGATCAAGGGAAGATGTCGGCGCGGCAAGCCCATGAACGTCGAAACCGCCGCCAGTCCCATCGCCCTCCATTCCGTCTCGGTCTGATCCGACCATCGCCCTCACGCCGGCCGGGCGGCGCGTTGGACGGCCCGGCGGGCTTTGGGGGGAAACGAAAGCAGATCGAAGTGACGCGATGGGTACAGGTAATCCTCGCCATCCTCGTCGATCAACCGAAGGTCGGCGCCAAGGTCGCCGGGCAGGGGTTTGACGACCGGATAGACCTTGCCCAACCGCAGCGACACCGGATTCACCGTTATACTGCTCGCTGGCCATATTGAGACAATTCGCTTGGGTAAACACGCGAGGCGATGCGTGTCCGAGCCATTGCGAATGTCTCATGGAAGGCCGCGAGCAGTATATCGACGCCTATCGCGTAGAGGGGATATTCCGTGTTCGCCATAAACCCCGTCGTATCCGAGAATTCCCGCCCTACTGCGCCAGCACTTCGGGGACCTCCGCCGCCAGGAGTCCGGCGGCGCGCTCGCGGTGCATTTGATAGAGCGCCCAGAGGCTGCCGAAGCCGACGTAGAAGAATCCGCCGGCGAAGATGATGAGGAACGGGATGCTCGCCCAGCCGCTTTTGGGTTGACCGGCCCACAGCCCGCACAGGTACCAGAGGCTGATCCACATGCAGCAGGTCATGTAGCATCCGAAGGCGATCTCGACGATGGGCAGGGCGAGCCTGGAGAAGGTGAAGACCGGGGGACGGCGGAAGTGGGTGCGGTGCATTCCAACGGTGCCGTACTTGGGGGTGCGGACGAACTCGCTGGGTTTCTTTTGGATGGCGCTGACGATGGCCTCGATCACGGCCTTGGCATTGTTGAGGCTGATGCCCACGCCCAAGCCCATCAACATGGGCATATACAGCAAGGTTTTCCAGCCGGCCTCCTTGCCGAACAGTTCACGCTGGCCGACGATGAAAAAGGTGCTGGCCGAGCAGGTGGCCAGGACGAACAGACTGCCGGAGAAGATATATTGGCCCCAGGAGTGGCTCTTGAAGGGGCTGAAGACGTTGAAGAACGTCGGGTACATCAGGAGCGTCAGCAGCACCATGAGGGGGTAGACGATGGTGTTGGTGAGGTGGAAGAACGCCTCCACCTTGATGCGCCGGCTGAGGTTGCGCGAGCGGAGGATGCCGGGCAACAGCTTGATGGCGGTCTGGAAGCTGCCCTTGGTCCAGCGGTGGGCCTGCTGCTTGAAGCCGATCATCTCCGGGGGCAGTTCGGCCGGGGCGGCGAACTGGGGGAGATAGACGAACTGCCAGCCCTTCATCTGGGCCCGATACGACAGGTCGAGGTCCTCGGTGAGGGTGTCGTGCTGCCAGCCGCCGGCGTCGGCGATGGTGGTTCGCCGCCAAACCCCGGCGGTGCCGTTGAAGTGCATGAACCGCCCGGATCGGTTGCGGGCGGTGTGCTCCACGACAAAATGTCCGTCCAGGAAGATGGCTTGGCTCTTGGTCAACAGCGAGGCGTCGCGGTTGAGGTGGTCCCAGCGGACCTGCACCATGCCGATTCTGTCGTCGGTGAAATAGTGCACGACGTTCAGGAGGATGTCGCGCGGGGGGACGAAGTCGGCGTCGAAAATGGCGATGTAGTCCCCGCTGGCCTGGTCCAGCCCGGCCTCGAGGGCGCCGGCCTTGTAGCCCTCGCGGTTGGCGCGGTGGATGTACTTGATCGGGAAACCCTTGGCGGCCCACTGGTCGCAGGCGATGCGGGCGATGTCGGCCGAGTGGTCGGTCGAGTCGTCGAGCACCTGGATTTCGAGCCGGTCGAGGGGGTAATCGAGTTGGCAGGTGGCCTTGATGATGCGTTCTGCGACCACATCCTCATTGTACATCGGCAGTTGCACGGTCACGCGGGGGAGCTGCCCGAAGTGCCCGACGGGCTGGTAGCCGTCATCGCGGTGCTTGAGGTAGAGGTAGACGAGGATGTACCGATGAAAGCCGTAGAAGGCCACGGCTATCAGGATGGCCACGTAAAACGCGACCAACAGTTGTCCCGAAAGGTGTTCCCACATGGATGATGGCTCGCAACGTAAGGGCCAGGCGGGCCGAAGGGCGGCGGCGAGGCCAACGGAACAGGGAAGCGTTCATTTCCCGACGGGAAAGGACGCGACCGGCCGACGGGCACGTTCCCCGTCGCCCCCGCACCCGGTTTTGACCGACATGGGAACGCGGCGCACCGCCGCGTCCCGGACCAACCCACTCGATAAACGGGAATTGTAAAGAACCTGGCGGCGGCGTGTCAATAAAAAGAGTTGTCCGCGCGGGTTATGTTCATTGGCGAAGGGCGGCTTTGATAGACGGCGACGGCCAGCGCGCTGGACTTGCCTGCCCCCCTTGGTTCCCCTTTCTCGGGGTCCGGGCGGGCGGGTTGGCGATGGAATCGGATTTCCATTGCCATGGGCGATCAATGGCTCTAGATTCGCCGAATCGGCGATGAACAAGCGAGCGAGGCAATCCGACGACGCGGTTCCCAAGGCCAAGGCCACCGCCAAGACCCAGGTCAAGACCCAAGTCCGCGCCAAGCGCCGGCGGCGTCATGCGTGGGCGGATTTGCCGGATGCGGAGCTGCTGGATCTGCGGTTTTGCGACCTGAACCTGAAGATCGAGGGCACCGCGCTCGAGGATCGCATCGAGCGGGTGCGCGGGGAGCTCGAGGCCCGGCATCTGACGTTCAGCCCGCATTTCTGGCTCAGCAACGAGTGGTTCAGCCCCGACGGCATCCCCGGCGTGGCGATTCCGTTTTATCTGGCCCATCCGCGGCTGGCGGAGCTGGAACAGCGGCAGATGCTGGAGGTCGAGGGGGGCGCCGAGCGGTCGTGCCTGCGGATATTGCGGCACGAGGTGGGACACACCATCGACAACGCCTATCGGCTGCACCGCCGCAAGCGCTGGATGACGCTTTTCGGACATTATTCCCAGCCCTATCCGTCGTATTATCAGCCGCGGCCGTATTCCAAGAGTTATGTGCTGCATCTGGACATGTGGTACGCCCAGGCGCATCCGGCCGAGGATTTCGCCGAGACCTTCGCGGTATGGCTGGCGCCGTCGTCGCGCTGGCGGCAGCGCTACGCCGGTTGGCCGGCGATCAAGAAGCTGGAGTACGTCGACGAATTGATGGGGGAGATCGCCGGGGAGAAGCCGCCGGTGACATCCAAGCGCCATGTCGAGCCGCTGCGGGAGTTGAAAAAGACGCTGCGCGAGCACTATCGGGAGAAGCGGGCGTTTTATGCCGACGAGTGGCCTGATTTCCACGACGGCGATTTGCGGAAACTGTTCAGCGACGAGGAGAAATATCGGCGGCATCCGACGGCGACGAGCTTCCTGCGACGAATCAAGCCGGAGCTGCGCGCCATGGTGTCGCGGTGGACGGGCGAGTATCAATACACCATCGAGCAGGTGATCGACGACATCATCGACCGCTGCAAGGAACTGAACCTGCGGCTGGTGCGGTCGCCGGAGCGGACCAAGACCGACTGCATCGTCATGGTGACGGTGCAGACGATGAATTACCTGCATGATGGCCACCATCGCGTGGCTTTGTGAAACGCGTCGGTCGAGGTCGGATATGTCCACACGTCGGTCGGATCGCAAATCGCGCGTGCTGATGCTGATGGACCGG
This sequence comes from Tepidisphaerales bacterium, assembly GCA_038252525.1. Classification (GTDB taxonomy): domain Bacteria; phylum Planctomycetota; class Phycisphaerae; order Tepidisphaerales; family Tepidisphaeraceae; genus JBBSAF01. Next base: position 9,991 of record JBBSAF010000033.1, on the reverse strand, counting down.
GAGTTCGTGCCGCCCGAGGGGATCGACGGGCTGAGCGACGAGCAGATCGCGCCGTGGAAAACCGAATACGACGTGTACGCCACGCTGTTCAACCTGGGCCACGAGGTGAGGAAGCTGGGGGTGGCCGACGATCTGGCGGTGATCCGCGACGCCATCGCGGAGTTCAAGCCGGACATCGTGTTCAACATGCTCGAGGGGTTCGGGGATTTCCACCTGTTCGACCAGCATGTCGTCAGCTATCTGGAACTGCTGGGCCAGCGCTACACCGGGTGCAACCCGCGGGGATTGATGCTCGCGCGGGACAAGGCCTTGAGCAAGAAGATCTTGGCGTATCACCGCATCCGCGTGCCGCAGTTCCATGTGTTCCCCAAGGGTCGGCGGGTGGCGCGGCCCAGGAAGCTGGCGTTCCCGCTGCTCGTCAAGAGCGTCAATGTCGAGGGATCGGTCGGCATCAGCCAGGCGTCGGTGGTGTATGACGATGAACATCTGGCCGACCGGGTTCGGTTCATCCACGAGTCGCTGAATACCTACGCCATCGCCGAGCAATACATCGACGGGCGCGAGTTCTATGTCGGCGTCATGGGCAACACGCGGCTGACGGCGCTGCCGGTGTGGGAGCTATTGTTCCGCAAGGCCAAGGGGGATGAGATCCACCGGATCGCCTCGGACAAGGCCAAGTGGGATCCGGCGTATCAGAAGCGTTGGGGAATCACGACGCGCCGGGCCCGCGACCTGCCGGAGGGGGGCGAGAAGCGCGTCGGCGAGTTGGCCAAGCGGATTTATCGCACGCTGTCGCTGACGGGGTACGCGCGGCTGGATTTCCGCATGGACGACGGCGGGAACCTGTATCTGCTGGAGGCCAATCCCAATCCGCAGTTGGCGTACGGGGAGGATTTCGCCGAGTCGGCGTGCGCGGGGGGGATGGATTATGAGCCGTTGATCCAGAACATCCTGGATTTGGGGATGCGTTATAGGCCGGAGCTGCTCAGTTGAGCGATTCAAGCGAACCCACCTCCGGCGGATACGCGCGGGCATCGCGGCGATTGGCGATGATGATCGCCTTCGGCGCGCTGTCGCTGTATCTGGCGGGCAATGATTCGATCGCGCTGTGGGACCGGGACGAGCCGCGATACGCGATGACGGCGCGGTATATGCTCGAAACCGGCGACTGGGTTGTGCCGCACATCGGCTGGGGGACCGACCCGGACACCTGGCGAACGGCCAAGCCGGTCTTCATTTACTGGTGCCAGGCGGGTTCGATGGCGCTGTTCGGCAAGACGGCGTTCGCGGCCCGGCTGCCGTCGGCGGTGGCGATGGCGATGGTCGTTTGGCTGACGGGATGGGGACTGATTCGCCTCGCGGGGGCGCGGGTGGCGCTGTGGACGGCGGGGATTCTGGCGACATCGGGACTTGTCATCGCCGCGGGGAAATTGGCGATCACCGACGCGGTGCAACTGCTGTTCATCACCGCGGCGCAGGGATGTTTGTTCACCATTTATGGGAGGCGCCGGCCTGATCCTTTGTCGCGGGGGCGCCTCGCCCCCGTTTTGGCTTCCGTTAAAGATGGGGCGGAGGCGAGGCACCCCCGCGACAGGGGGATCGCGGCCATCGTTCTTTGGATCGCCATCGGCTTGGCGGGGCTGACCAAGGGGCCGGTGGGGCTGGGGGTGGTGGCGACCACGATGATCGCGCTATTGCTGATCGACTGGCCGTCGATGGGGTTCCGGCGGGCGATCGCGTGGTGGCCCCGGGTTCGTCCGCTGTGGGGGGTGGCGATCGTCGCGCTGATCATCGGGCCGTGGCTGTGGATGCTGGAGCATCGGGCGCCGGGGTTCCTGCGTCACATGGTGTTGCACGATGTCGTCGAGCGCTCGCGATCCGCCCTCGAGGGGCACAAAGGCCCGCCGGGATTTTACCTGGCGACGATCTGGGGGACGTTCTTCCCGTGGTGTTTGTTCATCCCGCTGGCCATTGGGCTGGCGATCAAGATGCGACGGGCGCCGCGGGTGCGGTTCGCCCTGGCCGCCATCGTCGGGCCGTGGCTCATGATGGAAATCGTGCAGACGAAATTGGTCCACTATGTCCTGCCGATCTTCCCGCCGCTGGCGTTTTTGACGGCGCACGCGCTGACGCGATGTTTTCGGGGCAAGCACGATGATCTGCTCAGGCCCCTCGCCCGCGTGGGCGCCGGCGTGTGGGCGTTGGCCGCGATCGCGCTGGGATTGGCGCCGTGGCTGGCGGTCGGGCGGTTCGACGATCTCCCCCTGGTCGCCATGGCCATCGTCGGCGCCGGCGGCATCGCGTGGGGCGTCGGGGTGGGGTGGCTGTTCATGAGACGCCGCCCGCGCGATGCGGCGGTGGTGATGGGGTTCGGGATGGCGGTGATGGTCTTTTTGCTCTTGACGATCCTCATCCCGCGATTGGATTTCCTCCGGCTCTCGCCGCGATTGGCGTTCGTGTTGCCCCGTGGCGACGAGGCCGCCCGCGGGGACATCCGCATGATGGGCTACAAGGAACAGACGTTGGCGTTTTATCAGGGGGGCACGATCGACGATGCCCCGGACAACTTCCTCGCCATCACCCCCCCCGCCGACTGGCCGAAGTGGCTGGTCATCCAGCGCGACCTCTGGGATCGGCTGCCGGGGAATCAGACCCACGCGTACACGGACCTGTTCGCGTTTACCGGGCTGAACTACGCCGGCGGCGGCAAGACCGTCGAGGTGCTGATCGCGGTGAAGCGCGACCGCGACGACGGGTTGCGGCGATGGGGTACACTGTCGCCCGATGAACATCCCCCGCGCCATCCTCCGAAATGACGCTTTCACGCGGATCGCCCGATCGCGCCCGCCGGTACGATGAACATCGCCCTGGTCATCTTCCGCAACGACCCCGCCCGCGGGGGCGCCGAGCGCTACACCGTCGACTTGGCCGGGGGACTGGCGCGGCGGGGGCACGGCGTGACGGTCGTCACCGCCGAACCGGCGCCGGCGCCGGAGGGGGTGGGCGTGGTCGCCCTGAACGCATCCGGCTGGACGCGGCGGCGGCGTTATGACCGGTTTTTGCGGTCGCTCGACGATCATCTCGGTCAAGCGAAATACGACATCGTTCACGCGATGCTGCCGGTGAACCAATGCGACCTGTATCACCCCCACGCGGGACTGGCCGCCGCCGCCATGGACCACGAGCGGCGGCGCCCGTGGACCCAGCGCCTCGGCGACCGGTTCAACGCCAAGCGGAGGCGATTCGCGGCGGTCGAGCTGGCGCTGCTGTCGTCCGCCCGTCCCCCCCTCGTCCTGTGCCTGTCGGAAGCGATCCGTACCGAAGCGCGGCGATATTTCGCGCTGCCCGACGACCGCTTGGTGAAGCTTTTCAACGCCGTCGATCTGGACCGGTTCGACCCCGACGCCCCGGCGCCAGGCGGGCCGGGACCGCGCGAGCGATTCGGCATCCCCACCGACGCCGTGGTCGCGCTGATGATCGCCCAGGATTTCGAGCGCAAGGGACTGGCGCCGGCGATCGCCGCCTTGGCCGCGCTCGGCGCCGGGGGCGATGCGGGCGCCGCTGGCGTTTCGCGCGCCGGGGGCGATGCGGGCGCCACTGGCGATTCGCGCGCTGCGGGTGATGCGGGCGCCGCTGGCGAGTCGCGCGCTGCGGGTGATGCGGGCGCCGCTGGCGTTTCGCGCGCTGCGGGCGATGCGGGCGCCGCTGGCGATTCGCGCGCTGCGGGTGATGCGGGTGATTCGCACGCCGCGGGCGCCGGGCACGCCGCGCGGCCGCATCTTCTGGTGGTCGGGCGCGACGATCCGGCGCCCCATCGCGCCTTGGCGGAGCGGCTCGGCGTGACGGATCACGTCCACTTCGCCGGCGGCGTGGCCGACCCGATCCCCTTTTATCGCGCGGCCGATTTCTTCGTCCTTCCCACTCGTCATGATCCGTGCAGCCTGGTGGTGCTCGAGGCGCTGGCGATGGGATTGCCGGTGATCTCGACGGTTTTCAACGGCGCCTGCGAAGCGATGGTCGATGGGCGCCACGGGTCCATCCTGCCCGACCCCGCCGACACCGCCGCCTTGGCCGGCGCGATGGGAAGGCTCTTGGACCGTCAAACGCGCTGGCTGGCCGGCGCCGCCGTGCGCGCCTTGCGCCCGACGCTTTCGTGGGAGCGGCACCTCGATGCCGTGGAGAAGGCGTACGAGACGGGCCAGTCATGATGGCCTGGGATGGGTCGACAAGGGGATGAACGCCCTCGCCACGCCATTTTGTCGCACACGCCTCAACCCAAAGCCCGGATCGTCACCTCTTGCGGCGATTCCCGCAGGCCCAGGCGGGCGGCAACGACTTGGCGACGGAAGGCGAAGATGGCGAGGAGCTGACGACGCACCGAAATCGCGTGGAGGACTCGACCCACCGGCCCAAGGGGCAGGCGGTAAAGCACGCGATCCGCGCAGAGGGTGCCTCCGGCGTCGGCGGGCGTAAACGTATGTTCATGATGCCATAGAAGATACGGCCCGCGCAGTTGCAGATCGACGAAACGGTGCGGCGCCTCCCAGTCGAGGATGAGGGTTCGCCAGCCCAAGGGCAGCCCGGCCACGTTCACGGTGTAGTCGAGGACGGCGCCCTGTCGCAGGGGGGTGTCGGCGTCGCGGCGGATGCGGAACTTCATTTTCGGCGGGGTGATATCCGGCAGATTGCGGGCATCGGAAAAGTACGCCCACGTGGCGGCGGGGTCGGCGGCGACGACGATGCGATCGGTTAGCTCATAATACATAGAGACTTGCGCGATCCCCTTTCGGCCGCGGCGGGCACAGGGTCGCGGGAGATGGTAGGCAAGGCAAAAAGAGGCCGGATAAAAAACCGGCGAGGGCACAGCGTGGTCGCATGGTTGCGGTGGGCGCTGGAAGCGCGAAACACCGACGTGCCCCATGACTGGGGTAGGCGGTAAGCGGTCGCATCATGGCGGTGGGCGGGATGGATGCGAAACGGGGCCGGAATCCAACGTCCGGCCCCGTTCGGCAATGCCTGGCAGCTTGCCAAGGGGCTACTTGGTATCGACCTTCACGCCAACACCGTCGCCATCGGCGTGTCCGCTGGCATCACAGCCGACGATGGCGGGGACGATCATGGCCAACAACGACAGGGCGATCAGTTTGCGCAACATGGGGTTCTCCTTCTCGAATATTGGGTTCCCGCGACGGACGACCCGTCGCGTTCGGTGGACGGGGAGCAAAGGGAGTGCCAGGGGCAGTTGGCAGTTAGCAGTTGATAGTTGGCAGAAAAACGGGAGGCGGGAAGCGGGAGGAAAGTAGGCGGAAGGCGGGTACGCGGACCGAAAAAGCGGATACCGCGTCGTTATTCACTTGCACCTTGCAACTTGCAATCCCCCGCCTCCCCAACTCGCAACCCACAACCCACAACTCGCAACTCGTCCCCCCCCATTCAAGCGGGCGCCCGCGCACGTCCGATAATGAGGTGGAATGGAAGCATCAATTTACCGGCTGCGGCATCGGGATGTGCTCACGCTTTGCGTGTTGGCGCTGTTGGGATTGGGGATCCTCATGGTGCAGTCGGCGGCGATCGTGCCCAATGGGGAGGCCGGGTTTCGATGGACCCAGCTTGGGACCAAGCACCTGATCTATGTGGTGATCGCCATCGGGACGTATTTCGCGGTGGGGTATCTGGATTATAAGAACTTGTATCGCAAGGACTTGGGGTGGTGGAGGCAGCCGGTGGTCTGGATGTTGGCCGTGGCCGTCGCCACCTGCGCGATGGTGCTGGTTCCGCATGTGGGCAAGGAAGTCAACGGGGCCAGGCGGTGGCTGATGCTCGGGCCGATCCAGGTGCAGCCGTCGGAGCTGGCCAAATGGGCGACGGTGCTGTTTTTGGCGTGGTGGCTGACGGCCAGGCCGCTGCCGCTGGAGCGGTTTTTCAAGGGGTTGCTGCCGACGCTGATCCCGGTGGGGATGCTGTGCCTGCTGGTGGTGATCCAGGACTTTGGAACTGCGGCGTTGATCGGGGTTTGCGCGCTGACGATGCTGCTGGTGGGACGGGTGAAGCTGTGGCATCTGGCGGTGCTGCTGCCGCCGGTGCTGGGGGCGGCGACGTGGTTCGTGATGCACAAGGAGTATCGCTGGCGTCGGATGACGGCGTTTTTGGACCCGTATGCCTCGCCGAAAACCGAGGGGTACCACATGATCCAGAGCCTGCTGTCGTTCTCGACCGGCGGGCTGTTCGGCAAGGGGCTGGGCAACGGGATCCAGAAGCTGGGCTACCTGCCGGAGGACACAACGGACTTCATCTTCGCGGTGATCTGCGAGGAGTTGGGGCTGTTCGGGGCGCTTTTGACGATCTGCCTGTACATGGGAATCCTGTATGTCGGGTGGCAGATGATCAAACAGAAGCGGGATTCGTTCGGGCGGATGTTGGCGTTCGGGATCACGTCGATGGTGTGTTTGCAGGCGGTGATCAACGTGGCGGTGGCGACGGTGTCGGTGCCGACCAAGGGGCTGTCGCTGCCCTTGGTGAGCGCCGGCGGAAGCGGACTCATCATCACCTGCGCGGCGCTGGGGCTGATGTATAGCATCACCCGCCATGAGCATGGGCCCCAGGAGGCGATGTTGTATAGGATGGAGCGGTTGGCAGTTGATGGTTGATAGTTGATAGGGGGACAGGCGGAAGGAAAGTAGGCGGTGGGCGGAGAGGAAGTAGGCGGCAGGCGAGGGAGCGGTGGGCGGCAGGCGGAAGAACCGGGGGCGGAGGGGGAGGAGACAAATGGGCGAAGATCGGACTATTTTGTTCGCGGGGGGGGGGACGGGGGGACATTTGTACCCCGGGATTTCCGTGGCGCAGGCGATCGGGGCGATGGATGCGGGGATTCGGCCGGTGTTTTTGTGCACGCGGCGGGCGATCGACGCGACGATCCTGACGCCGACGGGGTATGAGTTCATCGAGCAGCCGGTGGTGCCGCTGGTGCGGTCGGTGAGCGGGCTGCTGCGGTTCTACAAGGGGTGGCGGGAGACGCAGGAGCAGGTTCGGCGAATCTTGGCCGAGCGGAACCCGGTGGCGGTGCTGGGGCTGGGGGGATACGCCGCGGGGGTGGCGGTGAAGGCGGCGGGATCACGCGGCATTCCGGCCGCGATCCTCAACCCGGATGTGATCCCCGGCAAGGCCAATCAATATCTGCTGAAATACGTGCGGGCGGTGTGTTGCCAATATGAGGCGACGCTGGAACACGTCCCGGCGGGTCATCGGGACAAGTGCCGGGTGACGGGGTGCCCGGTGCGAAGGGAAATATTGGCATTGCCCGAGCGGGAGGAGGCGATGGGCCGGCTGGAGCTCGATCCGATGCTGCGGACGTTGGTGGTGACGGGGGCCAGCCAAGGGGCGAGGACGGTCAACGAGGCGGTGGTGGCGGCGCTGGGGACGATGAAAATCCAGGGGTGGCAGGTGCTGCATTTGTCGGGGACGGAACACGCGGCGGCGGTGCGGGCGTCGTACCGGGAGCTGAAAATGCCGGCGCGGGTGATCGACTTCACGCCGGCGATGGCGGATGTGTGGGCGGCGGCGGACTTGGCGGTGAGCCGGTCGGGGGCCAGCTCGTGCGCGGAGTTGGCGGTGTGCGGGATTCCGTCGATCCTGATGCCGTATCCATTTCATAATGACATGCACCAGCGGGCGAACGCGAAGGTGTTGGCGGATGCGGGGGGGGCGGCGCTGCTGGACGATGAGAAGGATGTGAAATTGAACGCCCCGAGGTTGGCCCCGATATTGGGGGCGCTCATGAACGATCAGAACCGCCGGAAGGCCATGGGGGAGGCGGCGAAGGGACTCGGGAAGGCGGAGGCGGCGCAAGAGGTGGCGCGGACGCTGCTGGGCATGATTGGAACGTAGTTTTTTTTATTCGCGGGCGGGGATTGAATCGGGATGGGGAGCGGCGGCGGGGCGCCGCGGAGGAGAAAGAGGGTTTGAGGGGGGCGAGGGCGAGGCGCCCCCCGCGACATGGGAGGGGGATGGCGTTTTGCCGCGTGGGGCGTGGTCGGTGGTCGCGGGTTGGTGGCATTCACTTACAACGTACAACTTGCAACTTGCAACCCACAACTCGAAACTCGCGACGGTCCTTTGTCATTGGTTTACGCGGCGTTAAGGTGGGCGTGGAGGGATTGGCATGACACGGATGTTGGACAAGGCGGAACAAATGGCGGCCGGCGACGGGGTGTCGCGTTTCAGCGGCAAGCGGGTGCATTTCATCGGGATCGGGGGGTGCGGGATGGCGGGGCTGGCGCGGATGCTGCTGGATCGGGGGGCGATCGTCAGCGGGTCGGAGCCGAATCCCAACACCCAGTCGATGGGTTTGTCCGAGGCGGGGGCGAGGATCTCGCGGGATCAGTTGGGATCGCTGCTGACGCGGGAACATGATCTGGTGGTGCGGACGGCGGCGGTGAAGGATGACAACCCGGAATATCGGGCGGCGATGGCGATGGGGCATCGGCCGGTGAAGTATGCCAAGCTGCTGGGGCAGGTGATGGCCGAACGGCTGGGGGTGGCGGTGGCGGGGACGCACGGAAAATCGACGACGACGGCGATGCTGGCGTGGGCGCTGCTGGGTTGCGGGATGGACCCGAGTTTCGTGGTGGGCGGGCATGTCGAGCAGCTCGGCGGCTCATCGCGGTCGGGCGCCGGGAAGGTGTTCGTGGCCGAGGCGTGCGAGTTCGACCGCAGCTTCCACAACCTGCATCCGCGGGTGGCGATCGTGACCAACATCGAGGAGGACCACCTTGACTGCTACAAGGACATCGACGACATCGTCGAGTCGTTCCGCACGTTCGCGGGATTGGTCCCGGCCGGGGGTCGGATCATCTCCAACGCCAAGGATGCCAACTGTCGGCGGGCGCTGGCCGGATCGGCGGCGTCGGTCGAATGGTGCGGGCTGGAGGAGGGCTGCGACTGGTCGGCGCGGACGACGGGGATCGACGCGGGGTGCTATCGGGCCGAGGTGCGGCACAAGGGGGCGGTCGTGGGGGAACTGCGGCTGAAGGTGGCGGGACAACACAATTTGATCAACGCCCTGATGGCGCTGGCGGCGTGCGAGGCGGTGGGTGCGGATCTGGCTCGGGCGTTGGCGGCGCTGGGGGATTTCGCGGGGGTGGCGCGGCGGATGACGGAGATGGGCCGATGCAACGGGGCCATCGTGATCGACGATTACGGGCATCATCCCACCGAGATCCGGGCGACCTTGAAGGCGGCGCGGGAGCGATACGAACCCAAGCGGCTGTTTTGCGTGTTCCAGCCGCACCAGCACAGCCGGACGCGGTTTTTCCTGGATGATTTCGCCGAGAGCCTGTCGCACGCGGATCAAACGATCGTGCCGGACATTTATTTCGTGCGCGACAGCGAGGCCGAGCGGCTGTCGGTGAGCGCGACGGATTTGGTGGATCGGATTTCGCGGCGTGGCCGGATCGCGTACCACATTCCGTCATTCGCGGACATCGCGCGGCATCTGCGGAAGGAATCGCGGGAGGGGGATTTGATCGTGATATTGGGCGCGGGGAACGTTTGGGAAATCGGTCGGGATCTGGTGGGCGGGTGAGGTTGTGTGGTGCGGGCGGGGCCGCGCGTGCGATGAAAAGCACATCCCCGTTTCATTACGCGAAGATGCGAAACGGTATGAAGAGCTACGTCCCCTTCAGTCTGTCTTCGCGGGGAACGTTTGGGAAATCGGTCGGGATCTGGTGGGCGGGTGAGGTTGTGTGGTGCGGGCGGGGCCGCGCGTGCGATGAAAAGTACATCCCCGTTTCATTACGCGAAGAGACGAAACGGTATGAAGAGCTACGTCCCCTTCAGTCTGTCTTCGCGGACATCGCGCGGCACCTGCGGAAGGAATCGCGGGAGGGGGATTTGATCGTGATATTGGGCGCGGGTAACGTTTGGGAAATCGGTCGGGATCTGGTGGGCGGGTGAGGTTGTGTGGTGCGGGCGGGGCCGCGCGTGCGATGAAAAG
>JBBSAF010000032.1:0-14609 GCA_038252525.1 Tepidisphaerales bacterium | reverse complement strand
GCCGACGGGCTGGCCCGTGCGCTCGGGGGCGGCGCCTTCGCGGGGTTTCTCCAAATCGTGATGGGAGTGGCCTTCGTAGTGGGCGGCGAAGAAGGGCATGCGGTTGAGGACCTTCTCCTGGAACAGCTCCATATAGAGGTAGATCGCCGGGGTCACATACAAGGTGATGAGCTGGCTGACGATCAGCCCGCCGACGATGACCAGGCCGAGGGATCGGCGCTCGCCGCCGCTGGCGCCCCAGCCGGCGGCGATGGGGAGCGTGCCCATGAGGGCGGCCAGCGTGGTCATCACGATCGGGCGGAAGCGGTCCATCGAGGCGTCGTGGATCGACTGCATCGCCGTCTCGCCGTCGGCGACGCGCTGGATGGCGAAGTCGACGATCATGATGCCGTTCTTCTTGACGATGCCCATCAGCATGAACAGCCCGATGAAGGCGTACAAACTGGCGGTCTCGCCGAAAAGGTGGAGCGTGAGCAGCCCGCCGACCAAGGCCGGCGGCAGGGTGGAGAGCACCGTGATGGGGTGGATGTAGCTTTCGTACAGGATCGCCAGGATGACGTACATGACAAACACGGCCAGCACCATCAGGATGGTGAGGCTGCCGATGGTCTCCTGGAAGGTCAGGGCCTCGCCCTGGAACTCGCCGCGGAGGCTTTTGGGGACGATTTGGTCGGCCAATTCCTGGATGCGGGTGACGGCGTTGCCGATGGGCACGCCGGGCAACAGGTTGAAGTTGAGGGTGACGGCGGTGAACTGGTTGAGGTGGTTGACCGACTGCGGCCCGACGACCGATTCCCACGTCGCCACCGCGCCCAGGGGCACCAGGTTGGCGCCGTCGTCGCTGCGGACATACAGCTTCGACAGATCCTCGGGATGCTCGCGGGCGTCGGCCGCCACCTCGAGCACCACCTGGTACTGGTCGGTGCTGCGCTTGATGAGATAAACATAGTTCTGGCTGAAGGCGTTGCGCAGCAGCGATTCCACCCCGCTGGCCGAAACGTTGTATTGGGCGGCCTTGTCGCGGCGGATGTTGATCTTCAGGTTCGGCGTCTTGTCATACAGATCGCTGATGACCGACGCGAACATCGGTTCGCCGCGCAACGCCATCAGCAGCTTGCCGCTGGCGGCGTAGACATCCTGCGGATTGATGCCGCTGATGGCGTAGCTGAACTGCCCGCCGGTCCGGCGTGCGGCGCCGGTCGAGATGTCCAGAACCGGCTGGGGCTGCATGACCGCCATGGCGCCCTGCATTCCCATCATGACCGAACCCATGATCGAGCCGGCGACCTGCTGGATGGTGGGATGTTCGATTTTCGCCATCTTGCCATCCGGGCCGGGCATCATCATGGGACCGCGTTCGGACGGTTCCTTGAGGATGGCCAATAGAAGTCCCTGGTTGGAGCCGAGGAACTGGTTGTTGCCGGTCATGGTGATGGTCACGCGAACCGCGTCGTTTTGGTGGATCAGGTCCTCGGCCTTGACCTGGTACTCGCGCATCCGCTCGGGGGACGATCCCTCGGGTCCGATGAGGATGCCGAAGAGGAACGAACTGTCGCCGACGGGCAGGAACGTCTTGGGGATGACCATCGCCAAGTAAGCGGTGCCGCCGACGCAAATCAGCCACAGCAGCGCCGAGACCCAGCGATGTTTGAGGAAGAACCAGAGCGATCGCCCATAGCCGCCGAGGATTCGCTTCTCGAAATGCCCGACGATGCGTTCGAGCGGCGTTTCACGGATGCCATGCCCGCGGGGCTTGAGCAGCCTGGCGCACATCAGCGGTGTGAGTGTCAGCGAGACCACGCCGCTGGCGATGATCGAGACGACGATGGTGACGGCGAACTCGCGGAAAATCCGCCCGACCAGCCCGCTCATGAACAGCAGCGGCGTGAAGACCGCCGCCAGCGAGAGGGTCATCGAGAGGATGGTGAAGCTGATCTCGCGGGCGCTGTTGACCGCGGCCACCATTGCCTTCTCGTTGTAGGTCTCCATTCGCCGCACGGTGTTTTCGAGGAAGACGATGGCATCGTCCACCAGGAACCCGATGGCGAGGGTGAGGGCCATCAGCGACAGGTTGTCCAGGCTGTACCCGAGCACGTTCATCGCCACGAACGTCAACAGCAGCGACAGCGGCAACGCCACGATCGGGATGAGCGTGTCGGTCGCCCGGCCCAGGAACAGGTAGATGACCAGCACCACCAGGAAGAACGCGATATACAACGTCTCGGTGACATCCTTGACGCTGTTGACGATCGTTTGCGAGCGATCGTGGATCGGCACGATGCGGACCGAACCGGGGAGCTGGGACGCGACCTCGGGGAACACCGCCTTCACGCGGCTGGCCACATCGACGGCGTTGGAACCGGCCTGTCGGCTGATCGCCACCACCACCGCGGCCAGGGGCACCTCGTAGCCGCGCACCCAGAATCGCAGGTTGATTCGCGTGTCCTGCACGCTGTCGCGGGCGGTGGCGACATCGCGCAGATAGACCGGTGCGCCCTCGCGCTGCCCGATGATGAGGTTGTTGTAGTCCGCGGCGCTGCCGAGCTGGCCCTGGGGTTGTAGCAGATAACTGATATTGGGTCCGTCGATCTGCCCGGCGCCCTGGTAGCTGGTGCCCTGGCGGATGGCGGCCGCCAGGTCGCTCACGGACATGTAGCGGGCGGCCAGCGCCGAGGGGTCGGCGGCGATTCGCACCGCGGCCTTGGTGCCGTAGACATCGACCTTGCTCACGCCGTTGATGATGCTGATGCGCTGGCCGACCTGCGTGTTGGCGATGTCATACAACTGCCCCACGGTCAGCGAATCGCTCAGCAACGCGGCGTAGATGATCGGCTGGTCGTTGGGGTTGGTCTTGGTGAACGTCGGCGGCGCCGGCAGATCCGACGGCAACGAACCGGTGGCCCGGCTGATGGCGGCCTGCACGTCGGTGGCGGCGGCGTCGATCCCCTTGGACAGCGCGAACTGGATGGTCAGGCTGCAAAATCCCTGCTTGCTGGTCGAGGTGATGACCTCCAGGCCGGGAATCTGCATGAACTGCCGCTCGAGCGGGGTGGCGATGGTGGCCGCGACGGTCTCCGGGCTGGCGCCGGGGTAGCCGACGGCGACCTGGATCACCGGGTAATCGACCACCGGCAGATCGTTGACCGGCAATGCCCGGTAGGAGAGCACGCCGAAGACGACCGCCGAAACCGTGAGGACCACGGTCATGACCGGACGGCGAATGAACGGTTCGGAAATAGTCAAGGGAACCTCGAAAAACAACTTGGGGACGGCGCCGGTTCATGGACCCGGGTCCGATCCGCGATCAATGACATCCGTTACTTGCCCGCCGTCGGGGCCTCGGGTTTGGCGCCGTCGGGGGGCGATCCTCCAGGACCACCCGGAGCCGCGCCACCCGGAGCCGCGCCACCCGGAGCCGCGCCGCCCGGAGCCGCGCCGCCCGGAGCCGCGCCGCCCGGAGCCGCGCCGCCCGGAGCCGCGCCACCGGGCATTCCGGGGGGTCCGCCCTGACCGGGGATGACGACCATCACCGGCCCGCCGGGCATGACCATCATCTGTCCGGTCACGATCACCTTCTCGCCCACGGACAGCCCTTTTTCCACCACCATCATGTCCCCTTGGCGCTGCCCCGGCACGATCAAACGGATCTCGGCGATGGACTTGTCATTGACGACATACACGAACGCGCCTTGCTGGCCGATCTGAATGGCTTGGGCCGGCGCCAACACCGCGCCGACCTTGGTCGTGAGGATCAGCCGGACGTTGACGAACTGCCCCGGCCAGAAATATTGATCGTCGTTGGGCACGATGGCGCGGAGCATGATGGTGCCGGTGGCATTCTGCACCGTGGAATCCAGGAACGTCAACGTGCCCTCGCGGGGACCGACGTGCCCCGCCGTCGCGCCGGTCGGTTGGCTCGTCGCCGACGGGCGCGTGGCCGGCCCGGTCGCGGGCCGCACGCCGTTGAGGGCTTCGACGACCTGTCGGGCGTCGGCGGGCATGTCCACCAGCACCTTCAACCCGCGCTCGGGGTTCTTGCCGAGGTCCAACCCTATTTCCGACAGGTACTTGCGGACGGTCCCCAGCTCGCTCTCGGTGATGGTGAACTGGGCGTGGATCGGGTCGATCTGCTGCACCTGGATCAGCGGCGAACCGTTTTCCTTCACCACATTGCCCACATCCACCAACCGGGCGCCGGCGCGTCCGTCGATCGGCGAGGTGATCTTGGTGTAATCCAAGTTCAGTTGCGCCGTCTCGACATCCGCCTTGGCCGAGTCGATCTTCGCGGTCGCCACATCCACGGCGTTCTGCTTCTGGTCGAACTCAAGCTGGCTGGCGACATCGTTCTTGGCGAGCTGCTGGATTCGCTTGAACTCGATCGCGGCCAGCTTCGATTCCGCCTGCGCCTGCGCGAGTGACGCCTTGGCGGCGTCCAGCCGGGCTTGGTAGGAGCGCGGGTCGATCTGGAACAGCACGTCGCCTTTTTTCACATAATTGCCCTGCTCGACGGGTGCGGCGAGGATCTTGCCGCCGACCTGCGGGACGATGGCGACCGACTCGACCGACCGCATCGTGCCGATCTCGTCAAGGTAAATCGGCACGTCGCGGCCGACTGCGGCGACCACGGTGACACCCGCGGGAGGACGTTGGGCGCCGCCGGGACCGCCAGCGCCGGCGGGGTCGGCCTGTTTGCATCCCCCGACCGTCAGCAGCGCCGCGGGAATGCCCACCGACAGCGCCATGGTCAAAAACCGCAGGCGCGGTTGAAACAACCGTTTGAATGACATGTGCGATGATCCCTTCGGGAAGGTTTTCGGGTTCCAGTCCCGTGCGACGCCCGCTTCGGGCGCGCCGACCGAACCGGCGATTTTCGACATCATAGCCGCCCGAGCCCGGTCCGTCATCCGAGCCGGAGTTTTGGCGACGACTAACATTGAACCGGCGCCGTCGGGGCGCGTCAAGTCGCGCCCAACCCCCGCGCCAAACCGCCGAACCATCGCGCAAAACCATCGCGAAAAACCATCGCGCCAAGCCATCGCGCCAAGTCATCGGGCGGTCACTGGATGGGCGGTTCGGTCAATTCGATGTGAAGGGTGAGCAATCGTCCCTCGCGCAGGACCACCAACGGCGCCGTCCCGCGCTTTTCAGCCAGGATCGCGGCCAAGGCGATGGGATCGTCCAGGGGGGTTCCGCCCAAGCTGACGAGCCAGTCGCCGGGCAGGATGCCGGCGTTGGCGGCCGCAGAGGCGTCGATCACACGCTCGACCCGCGGGGCGTCGCACAGTCCCATCCGCCGCAGTTCAACCGGCGCCGCCTCCCCGCCGGACGCTCGCACCACCAGCCCGAGGATGGCGCGTCGGACGTGGCCGGTATGGATCAACTGGTCGATCATGGCCCGGCAGCCGGCGGGATCGACGAACTGCCCCTGCCGCGCGAAACCGATGGCCGAGCCGTCCACCGACGCCACCAACCCGTGCAGGTCGCCGGCGTCGGTCCAGAACGTCAGTTGCGGGCGCCGGGCGTTGGGGTCGATCACCATGACCAGCGACCCCTCGGCCGGGCGCCCGGGCCGAAGAGCGGGGGGGGCGCCGACGGGCCGGGTGAGCCGCAGGATGGTGATGTTGGCCAATCGGTCGGAGGCGACGAAGCGGGCGGGGAGGGTGGCATGGTCGATCTCGACGGGAATGTCGCGCCCCGCGAACGCTTCGGCTTCGACGTAAATCGGCGCCAGCAAGTATCCATCGTCGTCCAGCAACAACGCCACCTGTTCGATGCCGCCGGGGGCGACCATCGCGTCGCCGGCGAGATCGCGCGGACCGACGGGACCGACGATCACGATTTGCCGCGATCCGTCCGGGCCGCGCAACACCAGCATGTGGTTGGCGGGAACGATGACGCGGAAGACGCGGGCGTTGTCGGCGGGATGGGTGGATTGGGCGGTGGGACCGCGCCCCGCGGGAGTGACGGTGACCAGGTGGCGATGGGCGGCGTCGGCGAGGGATTCATCCTCGAGTTGCCGGCGCATGTCAGCATCCAACCGTCCCTGCCACTTGCGAAGGGGATTGTCCCGTTCGGCGACCTCCGCCAACCAGAGCGGCATCGGCAGGCGCACCCTGGCCACGCCGCGCTGAAGCTCGGCGTATAGACACTGTGTTTGGTCGTCCAGCCGGCGCAGGTCCATCGACGCCCCGGCCGGGGCGGTGGACGGTGGCGCGGTCGTCGGGGAGTTTGGCGTCGGCGCGGCGGCGATTGGCGTCGGGACGTTCGTCGCCGCGGGAACGGTCGTCGTCGGCGCGCTCGCCGGCGGCGCCGCCGGGACGGGCGCGGCAAAGCCCATGGCGAACAGGGCGCCGGCGCCGATCAGTTTGCGAAAATGGGGGAGTGCGCGGATTCGCATGGACAAAAACGCCTCAATAGGGGTCGCCAACCCGTTGGATCCGCCCCTGTCGGACCTGTTGGCGACGGTCCTGCCATTGACCGAAGTCGTTGGCGAACTCGCGGGCCTGTTCCAGGGTGGGGAATCGCTGGACGGCCTCGACTTGGCCGCGATCATCGACCAAGGTGACGTGGTAGCCGGACGGAACGCCGTCGCCGCCGCCGCCCGCGACGACCGACCCGCCGGCGCCGGCGATGCCCGCCACCGACGGACCGGCGATGGGAGTGCCATCGCGCATCACGCTGTTGCCGATCCAGATGCCCATGAGAATGCAGGCCGCCACCGTCGTGCCCCAGCGGCTGACGGCGCCCCAAAACGCCCCGCGCCGGGCGTGGTGGATCGCCTCGTCGAGGTGGCTCGTCAGTCGCATGACCGCGACGGGCGTCGGCTCATTGGCGGCCCACAAGGCGCCCCGCAGCGCCCGCTCGGCCCGCAATCGCCCCACGGCGTCGGCCAACTCCGGCTCGATCCGCAATCGGTCGAGCAAAGCCGCGTCGTCGGCGCCGTCGAGGGCGCCATCGAGATGGGCCTCGAGGGTTCGCAGTGTCAGATCATCCATCGTTCACCTCGCATTTTCGTTTTCATCGCCTTGCTTGGGCTCGCCCCGATGAGCCGCGATGTCGCGGCTTTCCATGTACGGGGTGAGCATTTCCGCCAATTTCCGCCGCGCCCGGTGCAACCAGGTCTTCACCTGCGGCACCGAGGCGTCCAGCGCCTGGGCGATCTCGACATAAGACAGGTTCTCGTATTCGCACAGCACCAAGGCCGCCCGGAAATGCTCGGGCAATTTGGCGATCGCCCGACGGACCTGATCGATGGTCTCGCCGGTCTCCATCTCGCTGTCCGGCGTCGCGGCCGACCCCGGATGCTCGTCGGCCACCAGCGACATTCGCGGGCGCCGCAACAGTCGCAGCGCCTCGTTGACCACCGTCCGGCGCATCAGCCCGCCGGGATCCCGCCAATCGTAGCGGTGGCGGTGGGTGTACAGGTTGAGCAAAGCCTGCTGCACGACATCCTCGGCCGACGCCATCGACCCCAGGATCCCGCGGGCCACGGCGATCAACCGCCGCGAGTGGATATCCACCGCCTGCTCGAACAGCGCGACCGTCGGATCAACCTTGTCCACCCGCTCTCCCATCAGTCCCACGCGCCGGCGACGGCGAAGTTGCAAAACAAACCGATGCCGCCCTCCATCCGATCCGCCCTGTCAATCCTCCGCCCCGTCATCGCCCCTCTGTTCCGCCAAGCGGGCATCGGCCTCCAAATCGGGCCCGGGAACAAAATGTCCCGCCCGCGCCTGTGCCAACCCCTCGAGCACGTCCGCCTTCGCCTTGGGGTTCCGATCCAGCCACGATTCGCGGGAATCGGGGACAGCGACCTCCCCCGGTATCGCCAGCATCCGCTCCAGCGCCGTCAGCGCCCCTCGCCGCGTCTCCTCGTCCACGCGGATTTCGTTGACGACCTTCCCCTCGACCAAGTTGTCCAACACCCACGCCAGATGCGGCAGGTCGATGCGGTACATCGTCGTGCACAGACACTGGCAGTCGCTCAGCACGATGATCGTCTGCTCGGGATGGCGATGTTTCAGCCGATTCACCAAATGCGCCTCCGTCCCCACCGCCCACGCCGATCCCGCCGGCGCGGCGTCGATCTGTTTGACGATGAACGCCGTGCTGCCCGACAGATCGGCCTTGGCCACCACCTCGCGGGAACACTCGGGATGCACGATCACCTTCATCCCCGGATGATCCCGCCGAACCGCATCCACATGCTCCGGCCGAAACAGGGCGTGCACCGAACAGTGCCCCTTCCACAACACGAAATCCGCCTCGGCCACCGCCGAGGAAAGATTGCCCCCCATGTCCACCCGAGGATCCCAAACCACCATCCGATCCAGCGGATAGCCCATCTCGAACGCGGTGTTCCGTCCCAAATGCTGATCGGGCAGGAACAGGATTTTCACCTTCTTGCCCTCTCGATGCCCCTCGACCGCGCCCCCGGCCAACGCCCACTCCAGCACACGGCGGGCATTGCCGCTGGTGCACACCGCGCCGCCGTGTTGCCCCACGAACGCCTTGATCGCCGCCGAACTGTTGACGTAGGTGATCGGCACGATCGTCTGCTCGGGACAGGTCTCGACGAGCTGTTCCCAGCACTCGGTGGTCTGGTCGAGATTCGCCATGTCGGCCATCGAACAACCGGCGCCCAGGTCCGGCAGTATCACCCGCACCTCGGGACGGGTGAGGATGTCGGCCGACTCGGCCATGAAGTGCACGCCGCAGAAAACGACGAACTCGGCCCGGGTCTGCGCCGCCGCCTTTCGCGACAGCTCGAAACTATCCCCGGCGAAATCGGCGAAGGCGATCACGGCATCCTGCTGATAATGATGCCCGAGGATCACCAGTCGCCGGCCGAGGTTTTTTTTCGCCGCCGCGATCCGCGCCGACAGCGCCGCATCGTCCAGCGATCGATACAACTCGGGTAGCGGGGGTTGCCAGATGTTCGTAAGTGTCGTGGTGGTCATGAATTGCGAAGCCTCCAATGCCCTCCCGATGATATTCTACGCCACCCGGCGGGAAAAGTGCGGAAAGTCGCCAGCGCCAAACCAAAGTGGAAATGTCCGGTGGTTCTCCAAAGTTGAAATGTCCGGTTCCGCTGCAAGCGGCCGTGCGCCGGGGATGGGTCCACGACGACGGCGCCGCTTTTATCGGCGATGCGGGGAATCGGGCAACCGCGTCGCCCGCGAAATGGGCAGCCCGACCCCCTCGGTGAAAACCCCATGAGCGCCTCGACCCCGCCAGAGCGTCTGGAAATCCCCTTTTATCGCCTGTCCGCGCGCTGGCCCGTCGTTTGATTAGAGGCCATCGACCCTCGAAGGGGATTGGGCATCACGGACCACTTTTTATCCCGCATAGGGAAGGAGATCTCATGATTCACCGCAATGGCGCGGCCATCCTCGCCGCCGCGGCGATGCTGGCTTGCAGTGGCCTGGTTTACGCGCAGGACACCACCCTGCCGGCGCCGGCGACCGCCGAGCCGAAAACCCCCCTGATGGCCGCCCTCGACGGGCTGGGCATCGGCAGCGCCCTCGCCGACGCCAACATCAGTGTCTTCGGGCACATCGAGGGAAGCTGGACCTATTCCACCAGCAACCCCCCCGACAACTTCATCGACGGACGGGCCTTCGATTTCGAGAACCAGGACCTCACGCTCAACCAGTTGATGCTCGCCATCGAGCGGCCCGTCGAAGTCACATCCGACAAGTTCGACATCGGCGCCCGCGTGGAGTGGCTCTGGGGCGCCGACGCCCGCAAACTGCATTCGACCGGGCTGTTCGACCACTACGACGGCACCCCGGAAAACGAGTTCGACCTCACCCAGGCGTACGTCGATCTGGCCATCCCCGTCGGCAACGGCCTGCGCCTGCGGGCCGGCAAGTTTGTGACCCTCTATGGCTATGAGGTGATCGACCCGACCGGCAACCTGCTCTATTCCCACAGCTACCTGTTCGGCGCCATCCCTTTCACCCACACCGGCGTGATGGGCGCCTATGCCCTGAACGACAAACTCACGGTCGACGCCGCCGTCACCCGCGGCTGGGACGACGCCCTCGAGGACAAGAACAGCGCCCTGGATTTCGTCGGGCGCGTCACCTACACCCTCGATGACAAGACCACGCTCTACTTCATCGGCGGCACCGGCCCCGAGCGCGCCGGCGACAACGATGTCCACCGCTCGGCCTTCAACGTGCTGATGAACCGCCAGGTCGCCGACAACCTCAGCGTCGGCGCCGAGGGATTGTGGGTGCTCGACGGCGGCATGGACAACCAGTGGTACGGCGCCGCCGGGTATGTCTCCTACACCCTCAGCCCCATGTTCACCCTCAACGGACGCGGCGAGTGGTTCCGCGATGAGGACGGCGTCGTCACCGGCGCCGCCAACACCCTCTACGAGGCGACGTTCGGACTGGCCATCACGCCCCTCCCCAATGACCGTTGGCTCCAGAGCTTCGTGGTCCGACCCGAGATCCGCTACGACTACGCCCAAACCCCGTTCTTCGACGGCGGCAGCCAGCACGACCAGTGGACGCTGGGCATCGACGCCTACTACGCGTTCTAGCCGCCAAGCGACCCTTTCCCACCTTACAACCCACGCGGTTCGCCCCCCCCAAGGCGAACCGCGTTTTTACATGAACCGACGCCACGGGAATCGCATTCCCCCCGATGCCACCGGCTTTGCACCCCGGCCACCCCGGGCAGGCGATCCGGTGAACCCGCTCGATGGTCGCGGAAGCCGATGATCGCGGGAGCCGATGGGTGATACTTCCAGTTGACTCAAAAGGGGACATTCCCATCCCTTGACAACACAATCCCCGTCCAATCCCCTTCCCCATCGCCCACCCGTCGGCTACCCTAGCCCCCATGATTCACGAGAACCTCTCGCAATCCATCGAAAACCTCTCATCCCGGATCATCGCCATCCGGGACTCTCTTTGACTTCCCCACCAAACTCGCCCAACGAAAGCTGCTTGAGGACAAGATGGGACAGGCCGACTTCTGGAACGATCCCGAAGGCGCCAAGTCCACCGTTGCCCAGCTCAAGGTCATCAAGGTCCAGGTCGAACCCGTCGCCAGCCTCCTGATCGCCATCGACGACGTGAAGGCCCTCTACCAGCTCGGCGCCGAGGCCGACGACGCCGATACCCTCGACGAGGCCGACCGACAGCTCGCCACCCTCGAGCGCCGCGGCGACCGCGTCGAGCTCCAGGCGATGCTCGACGGCAAGAACGACCCCCTCAACTGCTTCGTCCAGATCCACGCCGGCGCCGGCGGCACCGAGGCCCAGGACTGGGCCGAAATGCTCCTGCGCATGTACCTCTATTTCTTCGAGCGCCGCGGCTGGGATGTCAGCGAGGTCGATCGCCAACTCGGCGAACAGGCCGGCATCAAGAGCGCCACGCTGCTCGTCAAGGGCGAATACGCCTTCGGGTATCTCAAGGCCGAGGCCGGCGTCCATCGCCTCGTCCGACCCAGCCCCTTCAACGCCCAGGGCAAGCGCCAAACCAGCTTCGCGTCGGTCGATGTCGTCCCGGAGTTCGAGGACGCCGACACCGACATCGAGGTCCCCGAGTCCGACATGGACATCGTCGCCTTCGTCCGCGCCAGCGGTCCCGGCGGACAGAACGTCAACAAGGTCGCCAGCGCCGTCCGCATCACCCACAAGCCCACCGGGCTGCAAATCACCTGCTCGGTCGAACGAAGCCAGCAGCAGAACAAGCGCCTCGCCATCGCCATGCTCCGGGGCCGCCTCGAGCTCCTCGAACAGGCCAAACGCGACGAGGAACTCAAGAAAATCTACGGCGACAAGGGCGCCATCGCCTGGGGCAACCAGATTCGCAGCTACGTCCTGGACGACCGCCGCGTCAAGGACCACCGCACCAACGTCGAAACCTCCAACGTCGAAAGCGTCCTGGACCGCGGCGAGCTCGACGGCTTCATCGACGCCGAGCTCCGCCGCCGCAAGTCCGAGAAGAAATGAACCCCGCCCGCGCCCTGTTCACCGTCGCCATCGCCGTCTCCGTGGCCGCCCTCGTCGGCCTGGTCGTCGGCGCCGCCACCACCACCCATCCCGCCGACGCCCCGTCCGAAATCCAAATCGTCGGCCAAATCACCGACAAGGCCCTGACCGAATCCTCCGGCCTGATCGCCAGCCCCAAGCACCCCGGCGTCTTCTGGACCCACAACGACTCGGGCAACCCCCCGCAGCTCTTCGCCATCGACCGCTCCGGCAAGGTGCTCAACCGCTTCCCCGTCGCCGCCCGCAATGTCGATTGGGAGGACATCGCCGCCGACCCCCAAGGTCGAATCTATCTGGCCGACATCGGCAACAACGGCGCCAAGCGCCATGGCGTGCAGGTCTATCGCCTCGACGAACCCGACCCCGCGGCCGCCAACCCCAAGCCCCTCAAACCCACCGCCGCCTGGGAACTGCTCTACCCCGAAAAACCCTTCGACGCCGAGGCCCTGTTCATCCTCCACGACACCGGCTACCTCATCTCCAAGAACTTCGACCTCACCGCCGCCCGCGTCTATGCCTTTTCCCTCGCGCCCGCCAAAGGCCCCCTCCGCCTCAAACCCGTCGCCACCCTCCCGGTCCACGCACCCGTCACCGGCGCCGATCTCTCCCCCGACGGCGCCCGCCTCGCCGTCCAAACCGTCCTGGGACCGTTCCTTTTCGACATTTCCCCCGGCCTCGACAACGCCCGATTCCTCGGCCACGTCACCTACGCCGACATCAACCTCGAATCGGTCGCCTTCACCGCCAACGGACTTTTGGCCACCGACGAACCCGGCATCGTGATATTCGTACCTGATGGATGCTTTGCCGCCCCGCCAGCCCCCGCCACCGCTCCGGCCGACCCCGACCAAACCGACCGCCATCCCTAACTCCCGCTCCGACAAGGCTTTAATTTTTCACGCAACCGCCGGACCCGCCGCGTCCGATAATTCCTTACGGTGGCCGACTCCTCCCCGACGGCGCCGACGCAACCTGGCGAACGCCGATTTGGATTTTGACCCCGACCGGCAAACCCCTACCATGGGACCGTCGCGCGTCGGGAAACGCCGCGTTTTCCCCACGCGGGCAAGGAGGCCGCCAATGTCGTTCCGCGCCGGTCTCTTTTTTTCGGACCCACCATGATTGTCGATTGCCATACGCATATCTGGGCCTCCCCCGAACAGCTCGGGCAGATGGACCTCGGCGAAGCCCTCCGCAATCCCCGCGCCCGCATCGCCCGGCCCCTCCCCAACCGCACCGTCTGGCGTTCCGTCCCCGCGGCCGATGTCGAACACCACTGGGCGCGGAACACCGCCGTCGACAAGTCCATCGTCCTCGGCTTCAAGAGCCGCTACCTCCGCGCCGAAATCCCCAACCGCTACGTCTCGGAATACGTCAATCGATTCCCCCTGAAGCTCATCGGTTTCGCCGGCATCGACCCCACCGAATCCTCCGCCCTCGCCGACCTCCGACTCGCCCACGGCGACCTCCGCCTCCGCGGCCTCACCCTCTCCCCGGCCAACCAGGACTTCCATCCCTGCGACAGCCGCGCCATGGACATCTACGCCGAGGCCGAACGCCTCGCCATGCCCATCCTCATCCACACCGGCGGCCAACTCAACGAGCAATCCAAGCTCGAGTTCGCCCGTCCCTATTTCTTCGACGAAGTCGCCCGCACCTTCCCCCGCCTCCGACTGGTCATCGCCCAGCTCGGCCAACCGTTTGTCGATGAAACCCTGGTTCTGCTCGCCAAGCACCCCAACGTCTTCGCCGACGTCTCCGGCCTGCTCGTCCGTCCGTGGCAGGCCTACAACGCCCTGATGAACACCCACCAATACGGCGTGATCGACAAACTGCTGTTCGGCAGCGACTTCCCCTACACCAGCGCCACCGAGTGCATCGAGGCCCTCTACAGCATCAACCAGATCGCCCAGGGCACCAACCTCCCCGTCGTCCCCCGCGAAGCCCTCCGCGGCATCGTCGAACGCGACACCCTCGGGCTCCTCGGTCTCGACTGATTCCCGCGGCCGGGCGACCGATCGCAAGGGGGCGTGGCCGTTCTTGCCCCTGAAAGCCCTCAAACCCCAATAGGCGCCCCGTCCCGACCCTTCGGACGCGGTCGAGGCAGGTCGGAGACGGACTGGCTTCCGCTCTTTTGGCCACAGAGGCCGCAGAGGCCGCAGAGAATAAATGGGGGATGAACGGGTCGAATCGAACGCGTCGGGCGCCGTGACGGGCCGGTATTGTCGATGGAATCAAAATGCCCGCCGCCGTTTCAACGCGCGGCGTTGCGACAGGCCCGCCTCCCGAATCCCGGCGATTTCGGCCTGACGAGCGCGATCCAATCTCTTTCTCTGTGACCTCGGAGACCTCTGTGGCAACAGGAATCGAAGGGGCGAGATAGCACACTCCCGACCCCGTTTATTAGTCGGGAGCCTTTGACAGGGGATCAAAACCCGACATCTACAGCTCCCGACCCATTTGATGTCTCGGAGTGAAGAGCTACGTCCCCTTCATTCTTCTCGGAGTGAAGAGCCACGTCCCCTTCATTCTTCTTTTGATGTCTCGGAGTGAAGAGCCACGTCCCCTTCATTCTTCTCCCAGCAGCCACTTGCTC
>JBBSAF010000031.1:0-15262 GCA_038252525.1 Tepidisphaerales bacterium | reverse complement strand
TGGCGTCCACCCCCACCGAGAAATCCCACAGCACATGCACCGCCACCGTCGGGCAGCACCCCGTCAGCCGATGGACCTCCCCGGCGTCGGCCAACTTCTGGTCGATGGTGAACGCCGCCGCCGGCTGGAGGAACTTGCCGAACCGCGTCCCGGTGTCGGCGAACCCCCAGCTCGGCAACTCGATCTTGAACCCATCCAATAGCGGCAAAACGCGATCCAAGTCCATGACGCCTCCGAAGTTGATTGACGTAAGCCTCGGCAGTGTACCGCCGCATCCACTGCCCGCCAGCCACAAGCCGCCCGGCGACAATCGCACCTCGTTGGCGCCCGGCCGCCATCGTCCCGACAACCGCTTTTATGGGACGACGGATTGACGGTGGATTCCGATAATTCCACGGCCCAACGTCCTGTCGCGCATCGGCGCCCCGGCCAGCGCCGTCGTCACCGCCATCGCCTACACTGCCGCCGCGGGCGCCATGGTCCGGCGCCGCGTTCAACGCCGGTTTCCCCCCTCCATCGCGGCCGCGATTCCCCTCAAGCGCCCGCGGTCCCGGCGACGATGACACCCCTGAACCAAACAGGAGCGATTTATGTCATGTTGGGTCGTCCCGAGCATCGCCGCCGAACTGTGGCACGTCTCCCTCAAGCACATCCTGTCGTGCGTGGAGAACGGGAGGCTCGACTCGATGAAGGCCGCCGGTTTCACCTTCGTGGACATCGCCCCCGCCGGCGCCATCGTCTCCGCCGACGACGCCCGCCCGCGCCCCCGCACCTACGTCCCCCTCGATCCCGACGAACTCGCCGCCCTCGCCGACGACTCCGTGGCCTCCATCGCCGCGCTGGCCCCGCCCGCGCCCGCCATCCCCGATTCGTCCGATCCGCTGCCCGACATCGACATCGACGCCCTCGCCTCCCCCGACCCCCTCGACGAACCCCAACGCCCATGGACCGGCTGGCACGCCCCCCGCGCCGCCGCCCGCCAACTCCGACGCCCGCCGGGAAGCAGTAGGCGGTAGGCGGTAGGCCGTAGGCCGTAGGCGGTAGGCGGTAGGAAGTTGATCTCCCCTTTGCTCTTCGCTTACAACTCGCAAGGTACGCCTTATAGCTCACAACCCACAACTTCCTCACCACCCATCCCCCTCCTCCCGCTCATCCTCGGCGTCACCGGTCACCGGCTCCTCGGTGATCCGACGGCCCTCGCGCCGGTGGTCGCCGCCGAGCTTCTCGCCCTGCGCGACCGATTCCCCCACACCCCATTCGTGATCCTCTCGCCCCTGGCCGAGGGCGCCGACCGCCTGGTCGCCCGGCTCGCCATCGAGCATCTGCACGCCAAGTTGATCGTTCCCCTGCCGATGGACGCCGGCGACTATCGCACCGATTTCGCCACCCCCGAATCACGCAACGAGTTCGACACCCTCCTCGACGCCGCCGACGCCGTGAGCATCGTCGGCCTCCCCCACCCCGCCGTTCCCGAACAGCGCGACTTCGCCTACGCCCGCACCGGCGCTTATGTCGCCGAAAACGCCCAGATCCTCATCGCCCTCTGGGACGGCGAGCCTTCGCGCGGCGTTGGCGGCACCGCCGATGTCGTCGCCTGGGAACTCGCCGGCGGCGCCCCCGACGCCTTCCGCCAACCCGCCGCCGCCGCCAATGTCCTCAACCCCCTGGAAACCGGCTGCGTCATCCACATCCACCCCGACACCCGCTCCGTCGCCCATCTGCCCCCTGGCCGCCTCGACGATCCCCTGGCCGTCTTCGCCCGCATCGACGAGTTCAACCGCGACGCCCGACGCCTCATCGACACCCGCCCCGACTCCATCGCCCAATCCCGCCGCTGGCTGCTGGGCGATCCATCGGAACATCCCCCCATCGCCCTCGATCCGGCCCTCGCGGAAATCGCCGAACTCCACGCCGTCGCCGACGCACTGTCGCAACGGCACAAGCGCGTGCACAGCGCCATCTTCAACGTCATCTACGCCCTGTTCGTCGCCGCCGTCCTCATGTTCGGCCTCATCGACTGGTGGCCGACCCTCATCTGGCTGTATGTGCTGATCTTCCCCTTGGTCTATCTCCTCACCCGCATCGCCCGCCGCGGTCGATGGGAACAGCGATCCCTCGACGACCGCGCCTTGGCCGAGGGACTCCGCGTGCTGGCCTTCTGGCGCCTCGCCGGCGTCGGCGCCCGCGTCTCCGACGCCTACCTCTCCAAACACGGCGAGGCCCTGTCGTGGATCCGGCAGGCCATCGCCAATGTCGAACTGCGGCTGGCGGACCCCATGACCGGCGCCGCGACCCGATCCGTCGACGGCATAGCGCTCGCCCAATCCCTTTGGATCGAATCGCAACTTTCGTTCTTCGCCTCCCGACGCCGCAAGATCGCCGGCGTCTCCCGGCGATTCTCGCTTCTCTCAACCGTCAGCTTCACCCTAACGTTCCTGGTCGCCGTCGCCTACGCACTCTCCCTGCTGTCGATCAGTCACGGCCGGCCCGCCGCAACCACCTGGGCGAAAATCCTCGGCGCCTCCCCCGCCGCCACCGCCGACGATCTGTCCAACCTCGCCGGCAATGTGTTCCAGGGTTTGATGGGCTTCCTCGGCGCCCTCGGTGTCGCCTCCGAGGCCATCCGCGGTAAAAAGGACTTCGACGGCCAAGAGCGCCGCTACGCCTTGGTCGAAACCATCTTCACCCGAGCCAAAGCCCGCCTGGCCGACCCCACCTGCGAGCCCCGCGCCGTCCTCGAGGCCGCCGGCCGCGAGGCGCTTCAGGAAAATGGCGAGTGGCTCTGGACCCACCTCGAGCTCGGCCAGAGCATGATGAAATGAAACGCCCGCGCTGGGCGCCCGGTCGCGCGGGGGCGGGGGGAAGGCCCATCCGGTCCTCGGATCGTCATCCACCGTGAACACCGGCCCCCGGTCGCGCGGGGGCGGGGGAAAGGGGGCGCCCGCGGGACAGGATTCACAGTCCGACGATGTTGTAGCCGGCGTCGACAAACAGGTTTTCGCCGGTGACGCCGGAGGAAAGGTCGCTGAGCAGGTAGACGGCGGTCTTGCCGACCTCGTCAGGCTCGATGTTGCGCCGCAGGGGGGCCTTGCGGGTGGTGTGCTCGAACATCTCGTCGATGCCGCCGACGGCCATCGCCGACAACGTGCGAACCGGACCGGCGCTGATGGTGTTGACGCGGATCTTGCGCTCGCCGAGCTCGGTCGCCAGGTAACGCGAGGTCGATTCGAGGGCCGCCTTGGCGACGCCCATGACGTTGTATCCCGGCACGGCGCGATCGCTGCCGAGGTAGGTCAGGGCGATGATCGATCCGCCATGGGGCATGAGGGGAGCGGCGCCGCGGGCCAGGGCGATCAGCGAATAGGCGCTGATGTCCAGCGCCTGGGCGAACACGTCCCGGGGGGTGGACATGAACTTGCCGACGGCGAGGTAATCCCTGTTGGCGAACGCCATCGAGTGGACCAGGAAGTCGATGGTCCCGAACTTTTCCCCCGCGGCCGCGAAAAATGATTCGATGTCCGCGTCCTTGCCCACATCGCACGGGTGCAGCCAGGGATCGGTCTCGCCCATTTCCGTCAGGGCCTTGCGGACGCGGCGCTCCATCTTCTCCATCGGCAGGAACCCGTAGCCGCAGGTGGCGCCGTGTTTCTTGGCCTGGTTGGCGATGTGCCACGCGATCGACCGATCGTTGGCGATGTTGAGGACCAGACCTTTTTTGCCTTCTAGCAGGGACATTTATTCACTCCTGGATCAATGGACCACTCCCGCGTTCCGCGCGGACGACTGAACTCATTTCGGGCCCTCGCGCAAGAACCGCAGCTCCTCTTGGAGCTTGCGGACCTGCACAACCAGATCCGGCAGGCGGCGAAGGGCGGCCTGCTCGCGCAGGGATTGGCGGTGCGGCAACGCCGGCACGCCGCTGACGATGGCCTTCGCCTCGACATCCTCGGCGATCGCGGCGCACGCCGCGGCCATGGCGCCGTCGCCCACCGTGATGTGGTCGCGCACCGCCGCCTGCCCGCCGAGCACCACCCCCGCGCCCAGCTTGGCCGACCCGGCGATGCCCGCCTGCCCCACGATCACGCAGTGCGGGCCGATGATGACGTTGTGGGCGATCTGCACGAGGTTGTCGATCTTGGTCCCCGCGCCGATGCGGGTGGCGGCGAACTTGGCCCGGTCGATGCAGACGCACGAGCCGATCTCGACATCGTCCTCCACGATCACCACGCCGATCTGCGGGATTTTCTCGTGCTCGCGCCCGTTCCAACGATAGCCGAAGCCGTCGGTGCCCAGCACGCTGCCGGCGTTGATGATGACGCGGTGGCCGAGCGTGATGCGCTCGCGCAACACGACGTTGGGGTGCAGGACGCAATCGTCCCCCAGGACGCAATCGTCGCCGACGTGCACGCCGGCGTGCAGCACGCAGCGAGCGCCGACGCGGACGCGCTCGCCGATGGAGACGAACGGTCCGATGGCGCAATCCACGCCGAGATGGGCCGAATCGGCGACGATCGCCGACGCGTGCACGCCCGACTCGGGGCGCGGGACCGGCGGGGCGAACAGCGACAGCAGCCGCGCCACCGCCAGATCGGCGTCGGGGACGATCAGGACCACCTTGCCGGCGGGGTCGTCGATTCGCACGCGGGACTGCACCAGCACCGCCGCGGCGCGGGTGCCCGCGAAACGCTTGAGGTGCGATTCGGCGCTCAGGAACGACAACTCCGTCGGCCCGGCGGCGTCCAGGGTGTTGATGCCGGTGATGGCGATGGCGGCCTCGTCCGGCGAGACCGTCACATCGAGCGTTGTTGCGAGTTGTCCCAGCGTCAGGGATTTCACGGGCGGCTCATGGGCATGGGGTCGGGGTCGGTCGCGTCGGTCATTGCCCGGCCGGCGCCGGGTACGTGGCGTCGAGCTTGGCGATCACGTCGGTCGAGATGTCCGCCGACGGCGAGACATACAGCACGTTCTGCTGGCTGATGAGCCGGTTGAGCTGCTCGACGGTGATCTGATCGACGCTCGGCGGAAAGTCGATGGTGGTCTGGACCAGCACCAAATCCAGCCCGCGATCCTTGGCCACCGCGTTCACGGCCTCTTGTATCTTGCCATACAGGCTTCTTATCTGCGTCTTCTGGGCGCGGTCCATCTCCATCTTGGTCATTTCCTGCCAAGCCTTGTATTCGATGGCGGCCTTCAGGTACTCCTCGTTGCGGGCCTGGAACTGCGGGCTGTCGGGCTTGAGCTGGTCGCGGGCGTCCTTCTTGGCCCGGACCTCCTCGCCCTTCTGCCGGTCGGTCTGCTCGATGGTTTTGCGGTCGGCGTCAAGCTTGACCTTCAGGTCGCGGGTCTCGCGCATCTGGTTGAAGACCTTGGCGGTGTCCACCACGGCGACCTTGGTCCCCTGGGCGCCGGCGGGCGCGGCGGCCAGGACGCAGATCAACACGATGGCGGCGATGATGGCTTTCATGGCGGGTTCCTTTGCGGTTGCGGGTTCGGCTCGGCTCATTGGGTCACGCCGAATGAGAAACTGATGTATTGCACGTCGTCGCGCTCATCTTTGGTGATCGGGTAGGCGAAGTCCAGCGCGAGGGGGGCTCCGCCGAACAGCGGCAGGATGATCCGCACGCCGGCGCCGACGCTGGATCGGATGGTGGTGACGCGGACATCCTCCTCGACCGTTCCGGCGTCGGTGAACACCACGCCGCGAAGGAACTCCGAGGCGATGGGGAACGACAGCTCCAGCGATCCGGCGACCATGAAGTTCCCGCCGACGGCGTCGTTGTCGCGCCCCGAGCGCGGACTGATGCCGCGGAAGCCGAAGCCCCGGACCGAGCCGATGCCGCCGCCATAAAACTTCTCGAAGAACGGCGCGTCATTGGTGGGGATCCAGCCGCTGTCCAAGTGCAGCCCCAGCGTGGTGCGGCGCTCCAGCAAATCCTCGTACACCAGGAAATAGCGATCGTATCCAAGCTGCAGCTTGGGAAAATAAAACTCCCCGCCCATCCCGCCGACCTCTTCGATGTTCAGCACCGCGGTATCCCCCTTGTAGGGGATGAAGCCGCCCTCGGTGGTGTCGCGCCGAAGCTGCAGCCCGATGCTCGTGACGGTGTTGTGCCCTTGGTATTGGAGGATCTCCGGGGCGCGGAGGCGCGGCGCGTCGATGTTCTTGATCGCCACATCCTCGCCGCGGAAGGTGAGCACGGCCGAGTCGTGGAAGTCGAACCGCTTGCCGAAGCTGGTTCGCCCGCCCAGGCGGTTCTCGTCGTATTTCTCGCGCTGACGATGCCGCAGGTATCCCTCGATGCTGTAACTGTACGGCTGGTCGAAAAGCCACGGCTCGCTCCAGCGCACCGAGGCGTTGGTCTGCTGGGTGCCCGGTTCCAGGCTGATGCGCAACGACTGCCCGGCCCCGGTCCAGGCCCGGTCGGAGAAAATGTCGCGCCAGGTCGAAGGCGGATTGGCGATGTCGAAGTTCTTCTGCTCGTAGGTGATGTTGCCGCCGACGCCGCCGTTGGAATTGACCCCCGCGCCGACGGTGAACGTCGCCGTGCGGTTCTCGAGGACCTCCACCAGCAGATCGCGCGAGTCGGGATCGGCGCCGATGGGCGTGATGGTCACGGACTCGAAATACGGCGTCGCCCGCAGCCGGTCCACCGCGTCCTGTATCTCCGATGAGTCGTATAGCTGCCCCGGCGCCACCCGCATCTCGCGCAGCACCACCTTGTCCTGGGTCTTCTCGTTGCCCTTCACGAGGATCCGACCCAGCCTGAAGGGCTTGCCCTCGTGGATCTCGTACACGATCTCCACCCTCCCCGGATCGCGCTCGAACACCACCTTGGCGCCGTACGGATAGTCGCGCCGGCCGACGCGGAAATAGTCGGGGTCGTCGCTGGCCGGCTGATAGATGAACCCGAAGGGGCTGTAATCCCGCACGATCTGCCGGATGTCGCGCTGGATCAACTCCGCGTCGAAGGGTTGGCCCTCGGGCAACTTCAGATTCGCGCGAAGCTTGGCGTCGGACAGGGCGCTGTTGCCGACGAAGCTCACCTTGCTCACGACATAGCGCGGGCCTTCGTCGATCACGAAGTCGATCTGGACCTCTTTTTGATCGGGCGAAACGATGATCTTGCGCCCCACCCGCACATCGAAGAATCCCTTCGATTGGTAATACTGCCGCAGCGCCGCCACGTCGTCCTCGAGCTGATCGAAATCGAGCGTTCCCGGCCGGAAAATCCAGATCCACGTGCGCGAGCGGACCTGGTCCAGCAGCCGCGACCCCGTGAAATGCCGGTTCCCCACGAACTGGATGTCCCGGACGCGGACGTTGGGGCCTTCGATGATGAGGAACACCACGTTGCCCTTGCGCGTCAACTCCCCCTGCACGACCTCGACATGGGCGTACGGGAAGTTGCGCTCGCGGTACAGCCGCTCGACCGCCTGCCGCGCCATGGCGATGCGGAACGGGTCGATCGCCTGCCCGGGCTTGAGGTCCACCACCTCCTGCAGATCCTCGGTGGAAATGGCGACGTTGCCGCGATAGAAGATGTCGGCGACCTGGCTCTGCTCGACCACGCTGAACAGCACGATCGCCCCGGCCGCCGTGGGCTCGACCTTGGCCTCGACATTGGAGAACTTGCGAAGCCCGAAAATCCGCTGGTAGTCCTCCTCGACGGTCGCCGGATCCAGCTTGTCCCCCTCCCGCGTGCGGACGACGTTGAGGATGACGGCCGTCGGCACGGTCTTGTTCCCGCGCACCCGCACCGCCTCCACGACGCGCCCCTTCAGATTCGACAGCGTGGATCGTTCGCCCGCCGGCGCCTCCGCCCCCCGCGCCCGGCCCGGGACCGTCGCCGCGACGCCCAACAGCGCCGGCAGCACGATGGCAAGGCATTTCGCCGTGGGGCGTGGGCGTTGGGGTTTCACTTGGAATCCGTTCCCGTTGGGATCGTCGCGTTTCGCCGGTCCGGCCCGCGTCGGACGGGCGGTAGGGCGAAAGTGTAGCCGGGTCCGTCCTGTTGGCAAGCCGACGGGCTGTTGCCGCCACGGTCCCCTTGGCGAATAATGCCCGTGGGCGGGGCGCGGAGAACCATGAAACGACCGGCTGTTTTTTTCGATCGGGACAACACCCTCGTCGCCGCCGACGAATACCTCGGCGATCCCGACGCGGTCGTGTTGATCGACGGCGCCGCCGACGCGGTGGCGCGCCTGCGCCATCTCGGCCACGCCATCGTGGTCGTCAGCAACCAAAGCGGCGTGGCCCGCGGCATGTACGCCGAGGACGACGTGCGCGCCGTCAACGCCCGTCTCGATGCCCTGCTCGCGTCGGAAAATCCCGACGCCATCATCGACCGCCACGAATATTGCCCCTTCCACCCCGACGCGGCCATCGCGGTCTACCGGCAGGACAGCGAACTGCGAAAACCCAAGCCCGGCATGTTGTTGAAGGCCGCCGAACGCTTGGGGCTGGACCTGTCGCAAAGCTGGATGATCGGCGACGCCCCGCGCGACATCGCCGCCGGGCACGCCGCCGGCTGCCGCACCATCCTCTTCACCCCGCCGGGACTCCCCGCCTCCCCCGCCGCCGCCGCCAGCACGACGGTGGCGCCGGACTTTTCCGTGACGAGCCTCGCCGACGCCGTGGCGATCATCGAACCCGACGCGACGGCATCGACCCCGGCCGCACCGACCAATGCGGCGGACACCTCCTCGATCGACAACATCGACGCGGTGACGCCCCCGACCCGCTCCGACCCCGCCGTCTCAACGGTGTCGGCGGCCGCGAAGCCCCGGGAAGCGGCGCCGCCCCACGCCCCGACCGACACCGCCACCTCGCATGATCCGGTTGCACCGGCCACATCGCCCCCCCCCGCCACCACCGCCAACGACGCGCGATCCCCGGCCCGCCTCGACCAGCTCGCCGAGGAAATCCTCCGCGAGCTCCGCCGCCGCCAACATCCCGGCCACACCGACTTCTCCGTCAGCAAGCTCTTCGCCGGCATCGCCCAGGTGCTCGTCTTCGCCGCCTTGTTCGTGGCCTACCTCGCCAACCGCCCCGAATCGGTCACCAACGGCCTGCTCCTCGCCTTGACCCTCCAAACCATGGCCATCGCCCTGGTCATCATGGGCCGACAACGTTGAACGCCGGGAGCGGGGTCGCGCCGTTGTGCCCGCGCGGTGGCACATCGGCGTCACGGCCAATGCTGCCAACGCAAGGTACCCTGTCTTTCCGTCGCGGGGCCGCCTCGGCCTCGTCCGGGAGGGGCTTCACCCGACGAAAGCAGGTGTGGAAGTTGTGAAAGCCGCGATTCGAGCGCCCAACTCGCTTGCATTCCTTCCGCCCACGCCTTCAAAGGCGTGCAGAGGCGTCAGCGCGACAACAGGGTCCACTTGTGTTCTCCCCCGTTTCCCTCGTCAAAGCGTTACGTTGACCGCATTGGGCGTTCCCGCGCCGCCGGTTGGCTTATCGGACGGCGCATCCGTATAATCCGCCGGTCCGCCCGATCCCCGGCCCATCGCCGGACGCCTCGGCGGACCCAAGGCTCAAGGGCGATGCGACTCGACACCGATCCATCCTCCGACCCGCCGGGCATCGTGCCGGCCGCCGCCGCGGCCGCCGCGCTCAATGCCAACGTTCTGGTTCTCAACAAGTTTTATCAGGCCATCCGCGTCATCAATGTCCGCCGGGCCTTCTCCCTGCTGTTCCGCGAGCTCGCCGAGGTCGTCCACATCGAGACCGACGCCAGTGGTCAGACCAAGTGGCTCAACTACGACTTCGACGAATGGCAGGAACTCTCCGTCCTCAAGGCCGAGTTCGAGCCTGACGAATACGAGTGGATCCACACCATCCGCTTCCAGATCGCCGTCCCCCGCATCATCCGCCTGCTCGGATATGACAAGCTCCCCCGCCAGGACGTGAAGTTCAACCGCCGCAACATCTACGCCCGCGATGGCAACCGCTGCCAATACTGCGGGCGACGGATGCCCACCCCCGAGCTCTCCCTCGACCATGTGCTGCCCAAGAGCCAAGGCGGCAAAAGCTCCTGGGTGAACATCGTCTGCTGCTGCGTCAAGTGCAACGTCAAAAAAGGCGGCCGCACCCCCGAGCAGGCCCACATGCACCTCATCACCAAGCCCATCAAGCCCAAGCGCAGCCCGGTCATCAATATCCGCCTGGCCGACGAACGCTACGGATCGTGGAAGCAGTTCCTCGACCACGCCTACTGGACCGTCGAACTCAAATGACCCGCGATCCCGCCCCGCACCCGTGGAAGGGTCCCAAGGCAATGACCGACGACCCCGAACGGCGCCGATGAGATCGTCGTACAGAGGTGATGGGCGAGTCCAAACGGCGCCGATGGGATCGTCCAACCCGAACGACCGGCGAATCGCCCCACCGCCCGTTGGTCAACCCAACCCCCGGATGATCCCATGACCCGTTCGCGATTCCTCCCCTTATCGACCGCGATGACCCATGCCCGGCCCCCGGTATTTCCCATGTCCCCCCACACCGCGATTCCTCGCCACATTGCCGCGATGACCGATGCCCCAACCGCCGGATGATCCCATGACACGTCCCACCCCCTCCGACATCCACCCCCGCGGCCAGCGCGTCGAAGCGGTGTTGACCGCGCAGTATCCCGTCATCCATCGCATGGCCCACGCCCTTTCGGGACGGGCCGATGTCGGCCGCGCCGTCGTCGATCGGATGCTCCGCACCGGCCTGGAAAAGACCTTCTCCCGCAAGGAATCCCCCCCCCCGCGCTGGTTCGAGCATCACACCGTCCTCACCACCCGCCGCGCGCTCCGCCATCAACCCAGCCCGGCCCAAGACACCCTCGTGACCGCCTCGCCCCTGAAAACTCCCGGCTACGTTGCGTTCATCCGCTCGGTCCGGGCCTTGCCGTACCAGCAGCGCGAGGCGTTCATCCTCCATCACGCCGGGGCTTTTGAGCCGCGTCGCCTCGCCGTCGCCATGGACTGCTCGACCCAGGCCGCCGCCAACCACCTCTCGGCCGCCGAGACCACCCTCCGCGACCTGTCGGAAATGCCGTACGACTCCCACATCGGCGCCATGGCCAAGGCCTATGCGAACCTGCTGCCCGACGCCGACATCCACCTTCCCCCCATCCGCCGAACCATCCGCGCCCGCCTCGTCCGACGCCGCCTTTTCCGCCTGGCCATCTGGCTCCTGATCCTCGCCATCGCCGCCGTGTGCCTCTACTCCCTCCGCGCCCTCTTGCCCCTCCTCGACACCTGACGCCCCCGCCCACTCGCTCATAACTCGCAACCCACAACCCACTGGCAACTGACAACTGACAACTGACAACCCCTTTTCAAACACTCGTTTGACTCTTTCAAACACCTGTTCTATGCTGTCCCCATGCCCCGCAAGCAACGAAACGCACCCCCCGACCCCGAACACCGCGACCGCACCCGCGAGCGGCTCCTGCGCGCCGGCGGCGAGGTCTTCGCCGACGACGGCTTCCGCGCCGCCACCGTCCGCCGCATCTGCGCCAAGGCCGACGCCAACGTCTCGGCCGTCAAGTACCATTTCGGCGACAAGGCCGGCCTCTACACCGCCGTCCTCGAACATTCCCTCTCGGCGTCGCTCGAGAAATACCCCCCGGACCTCGGCGTCCTCCCCCACGACTCGCCCCGTAAACGCCTTCACGCCTTCGTCCGATCATTCCTCCTTCGGATGCTCGCCGAAGACCGCTGCGCCCTGTATGGCCGACTGATGGCACGCGAGATCGCCGAACCCACCACCGCCTTCGACCGCATCTGCCCGGTCATCATCCGTCCCCAATTCGAGCGCCTGATCTCCGTCCTTCGCGAATTGGCGCCCGGCGCCGGGGACCGCATGCTCCGACAGTCCGTGATGAGCGTCATCGGCCAGTGCCTGCACCACTTCCACGCCGGTCCCATCATCCGCCGGTTGACCCCCGAACAAACCTACGGCGCCGAGGACATCGAACAGCTCGCCGACCACATCACCCGCTTTTCGCTCGGCGGACTGATCGGACTGTCCACCGCCGGCGCCGCCGAATCGCGGCACGACCTTCGCAAGAAAACATATAAATCCGTTTCGAGGGACACATGACCGACAGGGCGCAGCGAACCTCCCGTCCCGCCCCGGCCCCCGACGACGCGGTGAGCGACGGCTCGGTCGATGAACCCGCCCGCAAACGTCCCCGCAAACGCCACATCGCCCTCGTCGTCGTGGTGCTTTTGCTGGCCGCCGGACTGACCTTCGGTGTCATCCATTGGCTGGACACCCGCCACTACGAGACCACCGACGACGCCTTCATCGACGGCGACATCATCCCCATCAGCCCCCGCGTCGCCGGCCATGTGGAAAAGGTGCTCGTCGACGACAACCAGCCCGTCCACGCCGGCGATGTGCTCGTCATCCTCGACGCCCGCGACTTCGACGCCCGACTCGCCCAGGCCAACGCCGCCTTCCAGACCGCCGACGCCAACGTCGCCAAGGCCCAGGCCGATGTCGCCGCCGACGAGGCCCGCCTCCAACGCGCCGACACCGAACTGGCCCGTTACGAACAGCTCCGCGACAACAATTCCGCGTCCCAACAGGAACTGACCAACGCCCAGACCGCCCAGAAGGTGGCGGCCTCCGAGATCAACGCCACCCGCAAGATGGTTATCGCCGCCCAAGCCCGGCTCGCCGAGGCCAAGGCCGCCCTCGATCTCCAGACCCTCAACCTGTCCTATGCCCGCGTCACCGCACCGCGCGACGGCAGGGTCACGCGCAAAAGCGTCGAACCCGGCGCCTATGTCCAGCCCGGTCAAAGCCTCCTCGCCATCGTCCCCAGCCACGTTTGGGTGACGGCCAACCTCAAGGAAACCGACCTCACCGACATCCGCGTCGGCCAACCCGTCGAGATCGAGGTGGACGCCTACCCCGACATGAAACTCGCCGGCGCCGTCGATTCCATCCAAAGCGGCACCGGTTCGGTCTTCAGCCTCATGCCCCCCGAGAACGCCACCGGAAATTACGTCAAGGTCGTCCAGCGCGTCCCCGTCAAGATCGTCTTCAAGGACCTCACCCCCCAACAAGCCCAATTGCTCGCCCCCGGCATGAGCGTCGTCCCCCGCATCAAGGTCCGCTGACAAATCCGACGCGCGACGGCTTCGACAACGCCCCCCACTCATTGAACCACGATGTCCGCCTCCTCCCCCGCCCTCTCCGGACCGCCGCCCCTCTCCCGACCCGCGGTCAATCCGTGGATCATCGCCATCACCGTCACCCTCGCGACCTTCATGGAGGTCCTCGACACCTCCATCGCCAACGTCGCGCTCCCCCACATCGCCGGCAACCTCTCGGCCACCGTCGATGAAAGCACCTGGGTTCTCACCAGCTACCTGGTCTCCAACGCCATCATCCTCCCCCTGTCCGGCTGGCTCTCATCGCTGTTCGGACGAAAACGCTTCTACATGACCTGCGTCGCGGTCTTCACCATCAGCTCCATGCTCTGCGGGCTGGCCCCCAACCTCGCCACCCTCGTCGTCTTCCGCATCCTCCAAGGCCTCGGCGGCGGCGGCCTCCAGCCCTCCGAGCAGGCCATCCTCATGGACACCTTCCCCCGCGAAAAACGCGGCATGGGCATGGCCGTCTACGGCATCGCCGTCGTCGTCGCCCCCATCCTCGGACCCACCCTCGGCGGCTGGATCACCGACAACTACTCCTGGCGATGGATCTTCCTCATCAACCTCCCGGTGGGCATCCTCTCGATGGTCCTCACCTCCCAACTCGTCTTCGATCCCCCCCACCTCAAACGCCGTCACGGCGCCTCGCGCTGGCGAATCGACTATATCGGCCTCGGCCTGATCGCCCTGGGCATCGGCGCCCTCCAGATCGTCCTGGACAAGGGCGAACGCGAGGACTGGTTCCAATCCCGCTTCATCGTGATCCTCGCCGTCGTCTCCATCGCCGCCATCGCCATCGCCATCATCTGGGAACTGCGCCACAAGGATCCGCTGGTGGATCTTCATCTCATGAAGGACCCCAACTTCGCCATCAGCACCCTCCTGATGTTCATGCTCGGCTTCGTGCTCTTCGGCTCAACCATGCTCCTGCCCCTGTTCATGCAGATTCTGATGGGATACTCCGCCACCATCGCCGGCGAAGTCGTCAGCCCCGGCGGCATCGTCACCCTCTTCATGATGCCCGTCGCCGGATTCCTCCTCGGCAAGTTCCAACCCAAATGGCTCATCATCTGCGGCCTGGCCATCGTCGCCTACGGCGTCTGGCGGATGTCCCTGTTCACCCTCCAAATCGACTACATGACCGCCGCCAAAGCGCGCATGGTCCAAGGCCTGGGATTGGCGTTCTTGTTCCCCCCCATCAACGTCGCGGCCTATGCGTTCCTGCCCAAGGAGAAGAACAACAACGCCTCGGGCATCATCAACCTCGCCCGCAACATCGGCGGCAGCTTCGGCATCGCCCTCGTCACCACCCTGCTGGCCCGATCCGCCCAGATCCACCGCGCCTACATGGTCCAGCACCTCACCCCCTACGACCCCGCCTTCCGCGATACCCTGGCCGCCATCACCCGACGTCTCATCGAGACCGGCGCCGACCCCGTCACCGCCGCCCACAAAGCCCAGGCCCTCATCGGCGGCGCCCTCCATCAACAAGCCACCGTCATGGCCTACTCCGACGCCTTCCGCTTCCTCGCCATCGCCTTCGTCGCCATGATCCCCCTCGTTTTCCTGATGAAAAAGCCCCCGAAGCACGTCCACGGGGATGTGATGGCGCATTGAACAGTTGTCAGGTGTCAGTTGACAGTTGTCAGAATGGGAAACGACGTCCTCTTGTCTTCGCTGCCAACTGTCAACTGCCAACTGTCAACTGTCCAACGGCAATTCCGCATTATGGCTGACCGTTTGCACGTCGTCGTTGTCATCCAGCGCGTCGATCAGTTTCAGCACCCGCTGGGCGATGTGCCCCTCGACCGCCACCGTCACGCTCGGCAGATTGGCGATCTCCGCCACCTCCATCGGGATGTTCGCCGCCGTGATCGCGTCCCGAACCCCCTGGAACGCCCCCGGCGCCGTCAGCACCTCGAACACCTCCCCCACGTTGAGCACATCCTCCGCCCCGGCCTCCAGCGCCAGCTCGATCAGCCGGTCCTCGGCCACCGCGTCGGACTTGATCGTGATGACCCCGTTCTTGGTGAACTGAAACGCCACCGACCCGCTCGTCGCCAGATTCCCCCCCGCCACCTCGAAGATCTTCCGCAGCTCC
>JBBSAF010000030.1:0-15565 GCA_038252525.1 Tepidisphaerales bacterium | reverse complement strand
TTGCAACACGATCAGGGCGATGGCGGTGCAGTAGTCATCGGAGACCTCGCCGCTCCAGTTGCCCTGCTCGGTCTGCTTGGCGATCAATTCGTCGCGGATGGCGGGGTACCATTTGGCCCAATCGTCGCCGCCGGCGAGGAACATCGCCTGCACGGCGTAGTATTGGCCGTAGTAATAGTGGCTGATGCCGCGATTACCGGTGGCGGCGCCGGGGATGTATTGGCGGATGTATTGCAGGCCGCGGGTGATCTCGTCGCCCTCGAAGACACCGGCATAATACAGCGTGGCGACGCCGGCGGCGGCAACTGCGGACGTATTGGATGGCGCGGTCGATCGTTTCCTTCTCGACCTTGATCCCCGCGTCGCGGGCGGCGCGCAAGGCCATCACTTGGCAGATCGTCACGGAAATATCGGCGTCGATGGGCAGGGGCGTGTAGCGCCAGCCGCCTTCCTTGTTCTGAGCCTGTTGAATGAGGCGGACGGCCTTCTGGAGCTTTTCCTTGACCTCCTCGTCGCCGGTCATGCCATAGATTTCGCCAAGAAACAGGGTGGCGAAACCGTGGGAGTACATGACGCCGTGGGAATCGTCGGCCGAAAGGAGGCCGGATTCCTGGGAGGAATCGAGGATGTAATCCAAGGCCTTGCGGACGTTGTCGCCATATTTCCCGCGGCCGGGGAGGTTGCCGGCGGACATGAACGCCAGCGCGGCCAGGGCGGTGATGCCGCTGGTGGCGCCGTAGCCGCCGCCGTCGCCGAAGCGCCCCTCGGGGGCTTGGTGGGCGGCGAGCCAGGCAAGGCCTTTTTCAACGGCGGCGGATTGCGCCGGCGTGATCTCGTCGCCGCGGACTTGG
This sequence comes from Tepidisphaerales bacterium, assembly GCA_038252525.1. Taxonomy (GTDB): domain Bacteria; phylum Planctomycetota; class Phycisphaerae; order Tepidisphaerales; family Tepidisphaeraceae; genus JBBSAF01. The sequence continues at coordinate 14,714 of JBBSAF010000030.1, read as the reverse complement.
CCGGGACGGTTGGTGGACGCGGGGTCGGGAGTGGGATTGGGATTGGGGCTTGATTGCGCCAAGGCGGGAGCGGCGGCGAACGACGCGGTCAAGGCGCACGCGACGGCGCGGCGAAGGATGCCGAAGGGTTTATCGGTTTGAGTAAAGGTCATGGTGACTGCCGTCAATTTAAGGGATATTCCATCCCATGTCGCGGGGCCGCCTCGGCCCCGCCTTGGTCGGCGGGACGGCTCGCGCGCGGACAAGTTCGGCGCGCGAGGCGTGGTTTTCACAACCTCCAAACCCGCGTTCGCCCGGACTTGCCTCCCGAACGGGGGCGAAGCGCCCCCGCGACAAGGGCAAACATCCTCCTGGTCCCGCCAACGGGCCAATCCGCATTGTCTGAAATCGGCCCTTGGGCGTCATGGTCGCTGGGTGGCTTGGGTGGCCAAGGCTCGATAATAGTCATCGACGCGGCGTTTGTATTTCTCGATGACGGTCTCGCCGGCGGCCTCGATGACGGCCTGTCGCTGGCGCGGGGTGACGCCGCCCCATTCGGTCAGGTGCTGCTGGATTTCGATGGAGGGATCGGTTTTCGATTCATTGCCGGGTGAGGTGCGCGATTCGCCGGCGGGGTTGCTGGAATTGGCCTGCGATTGGCCCGCGCCTTGGTTTTGTGGATTCGCCGCCCTCCCGCCGCCGGGATTGGGGATGCCTTGGGCGGAGGCGGATTGGGATTGACCGGACGACGATTGTTGTTGCTGTTTGCGCGACAGGGCGATCAGTTGATCGAGGTTGTCGAGGATGTGTTTTTGGATGGTCTGCGTGACCGGGCCGGGGTCGGCGTTGAGGGCGAGGCGCTGGCGCGAGCGGGCCATGCGAACGCCGATGCGCTCGACATCCTTGCCGATCTTGTCGTCGGTGGGCGCGTCGTTGAGCAGCGAATGTTCGAGGTCGGCGAGGTCGGGATCGCCGGCCGATGCTTCAGCCTCCTCGGGAAGCTGGTTTTCGTTGGCGGGTTCGGGGCCGAGTTTCACCTGACCGCGCGAGGCTTTTTGCAGTAGGGTGTCGAGAAGGTTGCGTAAATCGGCTTGGCGGGCGCCGATGGGGGCCAGCGCCGCGGCGTCGGCCTTGGCGCCCTCGGCGGAGGTGGTGTCTTGATTGACGGCGATCTGGAGCTCCTTCAGCAGCCGCAGCTCGACCTCGCCGGGAAGCTTTGGACCGGACGATTGGCCGGCGCCCGATCCGCCGCCGCCGGAGTGCCCGGAGGCGAACTTGTCGGGTTCGGGGGGTTCGACGGCGAGGCTGCGGATCATGGCGTCGAGCCGGGCGAGGATGCGGGCCTGGTCGGCGCGGACGGACGGGCCGGTTTGCTTGGCGTCGAGGGCGGCGCCGACGGCTTTCATGATCGAGACGATGTCCTGGTTGGCCCAGATGAAAACGACGCTGCCGAGGGCGGTGAGATCCTCGTCGAGCTTGGCCAGGGTGTCCGCGATGGCCGCTTGCCTCGGCGGGAGGGCGCCGAGGCGGATCAACTCGGCGCGGGGGAGCGAACCCTCGGCGCCACGGGCATTTTCGATGTCGGCGGTGAGGTCGTTGATGGCGAGTTGTTCGGCGCGGGCCTTGACGAAGACATCGCGGAGGGCGTCGCGGCGGCGCTTTTCACGCTTGGCCTCGAGGTCGCGCTTCTGCTTCTCCAGCGTGTCGCGGGCGCGGAGGAGCGACGCGAGGGCCTCCATCTGGGACGGATCGTAAGCCCCGCCCAAGTCGGCGGCGCGCAAGGCGATGATGGCCCGCTCCATCTTGCCGGCGGCCCGCGTCACCTCGTCGGCCGGGGCGCCGCCGTCGGGGGAGTCGGCGATGGCGCGGGCGATGTCGCGGGCGTTGCGCTCGGTCTGCTCCTGGGCGGCCGACAGACCCGCAGGGGTCTTTTGCCCGGCGTCGGCGCCGCGACGGGCGAGATCGGGCAGCTCCTTTGGAATGTCGAGCTTCGCGCCGGCGGGGCGCAGGGCGAGGTTGTCGAGATTGTGCCCGGCCTGGCGTTCGATGAGGCGGCGAACCTGACTGAGCAAATCGTCGAGCTTCTTGGCGAGCTCCTCGAGCTTCCGCGACTCGGCGGCGGCGAGATCGCCGAGCATCATTTGCAGCCCCAATTCCGCCTGGTTTTGGGCGGCCTTGGCCTGCGACTGACGGTTTTGGCGAGCCTCGGTGGCGGCCTTCGATTGGCTGGGAGCGACGGACTGTTGGCGTCCGGTTCGGGCCGATTGACGCATGGCGTCGGCGGCGGCGGGGTCGGACTTGGCGAGCGCCTCGGCGGTCTTGTCCATCGCGTCGAGGGTCTTGTCGGTCTCGGCGGCGAGGGCGTCCTGCTCCTTGGCCAGACGGTCGAGTTCCGCGCGGTCCTTGGGGTCCATTTGGTCGGGCGTCTTGCCGAGATTCTTTTGACCGTGTTCGGACATGCGAGTGGACACGTCGCGCTGCTTGGCGATGAGGTCGCGCACGCGGTCGATCATTCGGCCAAGGGTGCCGACGTTGCCCATGGCGTCGAGAGCGCCGGCGAGGGCATCGGCGGCGCGGGTTTGGTTGGTGACGGCGCCGTCGAGCTTGGGATCGCGGGCGGCGGGATCGAACTTGGTTTCCTTCGCGGCGTTGAGGTCGGTGGCGGCGTCCTTCATCGGATGCTCGGCGGCGCGGTTGACGCGATCGCGGGCGTCGGCGGCCACGCGGGACTGCTCGGGGGATTGCGAGCGATTCTCGCCCAGCATCGTCACCAGATCATCCAGTTTTCCGGCGATTTGCTTGCCCTCGGACGCCAACGCGCCCTGTTGGCCGGCCAGACGCTCGGCCACGGCGCGGTCGGCGGCGTCGAAGTCGCCCTTGCCCTTGGTTTCTCCGGCCAACGCCTCGGTCTCGCCGCGGGCGCGCTCCTGGGCGCCCTTCAGGTCGGCGACCCGGCCGGCGATGCGACGAATCTCCTCGGCGGCGCGGTCGGCCAGCGCCTCTTGGCTGATGATCGTCAGACGCAGCGTCGCGCTGGCGGCGGGGGGATGGGTCTGGCCGTCGAGGGCATAGTTGTCGGTGGCGACCAGCTTGTATTCGAGCACATCGCCGGGCTTCAGGTCGGCATCCTTCAACGCCGACAGCTCCCATTGATGGGTCGCGCGGAATCGCTTCGACCGCCCGGTGTCGTCGATGGCGGTCCAGGTCGCGCCGACGGCGGGCTTGGCGTCGGCGACCAACGGAATGTCCCAATGGCGCTTGTCGCCGAGGCGGTCCACCGACAGCGTGAGGGATTGGATGGCGAAGTCGTCCTCGGCCACGCCGATCAGGGGAACATACGCGGTGGCGGTGCGATGCTCGTTGCCGCGCGGGCTTTCGATTTGGGCCAGCGGCGGGCGGTCGGGTTCGACGATCAATTGACATTCATCGAGGCCGGAGCTCCGCAGCCCGTCGGCATCGGTCCCGACGATGCGGAATCGCAGGGAGTCGCGGACGGTGAAGACGCCGACGGCGGATTGGCCGTCGCGCGACCAGGTGATCGCCGTCGCCGGTTGGGTCGTCGCCGCGGCATCCGCGCCGGCGGGGGAAGTGACAAGCACCAGCGCGATGAAATCGCGGTCGGCAAGCGCCTTGTTGAAGTTCACGCGCAGCGCGATGCTCGAACCGGCGGTGACGGTGGCCTGTCCGTCGGAGAGACCGACATCGGCGGGCGGGGCGTGCACATAGGGCGGGGGCGCGACGAGGGCGCGGACGGAGACGACGGCCAGACGCGGCACGACGGTGACGGCCGGGAGATGCCGCGAATCGTCGCCGGCCTCGATCCACACGTTCAGTTGGTCGGAATCCCCCGCGGTGGCGGTCAGCGACAGGGCGTAGGTCCCGTCGGCCTCGCGGCGCATGACCTCTTGGCGCGGGCGCCCATCGCCGCGGCGCGAATGGACGATGGCGCGGACGGACGCGCCGTCCCCCTTCTTCAACCGCATCCGCAATTCGAGCGTTTGGCCCTCGGCGATGCGCCGCGGGGGGGCGTCGAGCAGTTCGATCTCCATTCGCTTCGGCCAGACATCGTGCCCGAACGGGGAGAAGAGGCGCGAGAGCCCGATGGCGGTGTACGCCGGCCCGCCCCACGTGGCCAAGAGCGCGGCGAGGGTGATGGCGAGCACGCCCGCGAGCAGCGCGTGGACGACGGGTCGGCGGTCGACGGCGGCGCCGGGTTGGAGGGTGGTGGCCAGCGACCGCGCCTCGTCGATCACGCGGCGCTGCATGGCCGGCGAACCGGGGACGGCGCCGGCGAGGAAATCGACGGCGCTGCGAAGGCGGTCGCGCATCGCCGGATGCGTCGATTCAACCCGTCCGGCGACATCGTGGAGGCTCAGCGGCGCGGTGATCGGCCGCGCGATCCACCGCCACAGGGCGTGGGCGCCGGCGGCGAGGAACACCGCCAAAAGCAACGCCCGCGGGGCCGACGGAAGCACCAGCAGATAATCGGCGAGCACCGACGCGATCAGCATGGCGACAACGACCGCCACCGCAAGCCCCACCCCGCGCAACGCCGCCAGTACGCGCGCCAGCCGGCGGATTTTCCGCAGGGGATCGAGCAGCGTGTCGCGTGTGGCCATCATTCACCTCGTCAGAGCAGTCCGTACACCTTTCGCATCACCCATTCGGCCGTCAACAACAGCGCGAACAGCGCCAGCGCCAGCGGCGCGTTCCAGATCGCGCGGGTGGTCTCGACCGGAATCACCTTGGCGGCGCTGGGGATCATCGCCGCCAATCGGTCGGCGTCGGCCGGTTCGACCACCGCGCCGCCGGTCTGGGCGGCCAACCGTTCGAGCAGTTCCCGGTCCATCCTCGCGTCGGCCAGCTCCAGTGCCGGCGCCGCGACGGTGATCGGCAGGTCCATCGCCTCCACGCCCGGCGCCGGCGCCGGAACCCGCAAGCTGAATCGCCCCACCCGATCGGCGGACCAGGAAACCGCGAAAAGGTCGCCTTGCCCGGTCTGCCGGACCAATTCAAGCCTCGACAGCGCTTGGGCGGATTCCGACAGTAGAAGTTCGACGCCGATGCGGTCGGGAAGTTGCCGCGACAGTTGGGGATCGAGGATGCGAAGGGTCACGGTGATCCGCTCGCCCAGTTCATATCCCGAGCGCGACGCGGCCAAGGCCACCCGACGTTGGCCTAGCTTGCGCCCGCGGGCCAGGTACCGCAATTGTTGCACCCAATAGGTGTCGAACACCCCTTCGCCGGTGTAGAAGCGCCACCGCCAGGAGTCGTCGATCGCCGAGAACATCGTGCGCCCGGCTCCGAACCGCCCCAGAACCAGGATCGGCGCCTTGCGCCCGTCCGGGCCGATGTCGGTCGGATGCTCGGCATAGACCTCGCCGACGCCCGGCTTGGCCGCCACGCCGGGGCAGTGCCAAAACAGCGGCTGCCAGCGGCGCAGCAAAAACTCGCGGTTGGCCGACGGGTCGGCGACAAATCGGAAGATCGACCCGGCCAGCCCCTCGGGGGTGACGACCGGACGGAACCCCTCGACGATGGACTTCGGCGCCCCGTGAGGCACGTCGGCGATCGTGACCGGCAAGATCGATTCGATGGCGGTGTTGCGGTAGGCGCGGGGACTGTATTTCGGCCCGGCAACCATCCCGAACCCGCCTCCCTTGCCCGCCACGAAATCGCCGATCATCTGCAACTGGGCGTCGGTGAATTGGCGCGGATCGACATCGCCAAACAGCACCACATCATAATCGAGCAGCTCGTCCATGCTCTCGGGGAACCGCCGGATGGGCCGGTCCCCCTCCTGCGCGAACGATGGATCGGCGCTGGTCAGCAGGCAACTGATTTTCACCGACTTGTCGCGCATCATCTCGTTTTTGATGTACCGATAGTCCCACCGCGGGTAGCCATCGACATAAAGCACCGCGATGTTCGCGTCGAGGATCGAAATGCGCGCGACCCGCGAATTGTCCCCCGCGTCCAGCTCGCCGGGCAGGGGCGTCGCCTCGACGAGCACATCGAGCGGACCCGGCGCCCTCGCCTTGAACTGGAGCTCCACCTCGGCGGCGCCGCCGGCGTCCCTCGCGGTGGCGGTCGCCTCGGCGGGATGGCCGTCGGCGTCGAGCAGGGCGGCGCCGGTGGATTTATCGCGCAACTTGATCACGACGCGCTGGCCGGTTTCGTAGCCGCGGAAACGCACGCCGACCTTGACGTTGACGATGTCCCCGGCAAAGGCGTCGTCCTGCGCGACCACCGACGACAGCTCGATGTTCTTCGGCGGCTTCTCCGTGCCCATGGCGACGGGGAACACCCTCACGTTGTACCGTCGGATCGCCTCGAGCTCCGGGCCCACCGGCTCCGCCGGCGACGGCCGTCCGTCACTCAGCACCACCACGCCCGCCAACCGCCGGCCTTGGAGGTCGTCCAACACCGATTGGATCGATGGCAACAGTCGCGTGCCCGGATCCGTCGGCGCCAGCGCCTTGATCGCGGCCAGCGCCGCATCGTCGCCACCGGTCGCGCCCCCTGCGAACCCCCCCACCGCCGCGGCGTCGGCGCCGAAACGATAAAGGCGTATCTCGTGGGTTTTGGCCAGCTCGCGCAGCATTGCCCCATCGTCGCGCGACAGCAGGTCAACCGCCGCCTCCAGCCGCCCGCGCGGTTCGCCGGCGCTTCCGGCATCGGGGACCATCATGCTCAGCGAATCATCGATCATCACCGCAAGCACCGACGACTCGACGCGATTTTGCCCCAGCGTGAGCATCGGCCGGTTCAGCAGCGCGATCAACAGCGCCAAGGCCAGCCCGCGCAACGACGCCAACACGATGCGCGAGGCGCGCGACCGGGCGTCGCGCCGGTAAACCCAAATCACCCCCGCCGCCGCCGACGCCAGCAATAAAACGTTCCATGTGGCCGACCCGACGATCTCGCGCCACGGCCAAGGCGGCGAAAACCGCAGCGACCACGAGCCTTCGCGCGCCAGGAAGCCGGGGTCCAGTCCCAAGAGGATTTCCATCAGCCGATGGAACATGTCAATTCCCCGTCACGAAGCCGGGCTGGCGATTGCGGCCGAACCGCATCGCCGCGAAACTCTCGAACGCCGTCAGCCCGAGCACGCACGCCAGCACCGCCCAGCCGAGATCCGATGCGTTTTGTTCGCCGGCCGGTTCGGACGGCAGCGCGTCGGCGAACAAATCCATTTCGACATCGCCCAACGCCGCGCGCAGCGCCCGTTCATCCAGCGTGCGCACGTCGGACTCCCCCGGCGGAACATTCACCGCGATGGGCAGATCGGCCGACCCCGTGTTGAGATGGTAAACCCCGGCGCGGACCAGCGAGGCGCTATGGAATCGCCGCGCTCCCCCGGCGTCGGCGACCTGTGTGATCGCGACGGGTCTTCGTTGGTCGTCGAGCAGGGTCGGCGCGGCCGAAAGCGCCAGCGACTCCGGCGGCTCAAGCCGTTGGCCCACCTCGAGGTTCATCCAACGATCCCCGGCGCCCATCGTGCCCAGCAGCAATTCATTCATGAGCGTCACATAAGCCGGCTTGGCCGGAAAACTCGTCCAGTCGGCGTTGGCGGTGGTGGACATGAATACGACGCGACCCGCTCCCAGGGGCTGGACGGTGATCGCCGGATCGCCGACCGGCGCGCCCTCGCCGTCGGGCCGCGTCGCCGAACCGACCGCACGATAATCCAGCACCCGCTCGACGCCCTTGTCCGGCGCCACATCGGTTTTCAAATACGTGAACACCCGCGCGGTGTCCAGCCCCGATCGCTCCTCGCCGCGGAAAACATCGAGCAGCGGATGAAGTACGCCGCGCGGGTTGAAATCGAACCGGAACCCCTCCCCGTCGGCGGCACTGACGCGCCGCGCGATCGTACCCGGCAACAGCCCCCGCGGCGCCAGCACCTGGTTGTAATTGTCCGCCGACACCGCCTCCCCCATGAACCACACGATCGTCCCGCCGCCGCGGGCGAAATCGACCAGGGCATCGGCCTGGGCGGGCTGGATGCGGGCGACATTCGCCACGACGACGGCGCGATAATCACCCAATATCCGGCCGGACATCTCCAAATCGCCGATCCGGTCGGCCGCGATGTCGCCGCCGCCCGCGACATCCGCGCCCGGCGGCGCCAGCGCCAGCGCCAGGAACGCGCCCGAGCCGGCCATGGCCCCGGCGCCGCGGTCGCCCTCGACCAGCAGAATCCGCAATTTCGAGGCGACATCGACAACCCGCCACCGCCGATTGTCCGCCGGCAACGGATCGTCCCCCCCCACGGTCGCCGCGACCACATGATATCCACCCGAGGGGAGCGGCCGCCCGGTCAGCGCCTCGGTGATCGTCCGTTCGCTCGGTCGGATCGTAGCGCCGGCTCCGACGGCGACATCGTCCACCGACCAATGCACCGCCGCGTCGGCCGGCGGGCCATATCCCGCGACATCGGCCAACAGCGTGCCGTCGCCGGTCCTGGTCAACACCCGCGCCGCGGGCCTCACGGAGACCACGGCCTGGTTCCATTGATCGGGCACGCCCAAAGCGAACTCGTTGATCCGGTACAATTTGGCCAGTTCCGGCCCGATGGCCTTCAACGATTCCGCGCCCGCCCCGGTCCACGCGGCCCGCGTGCCGTCGGTGAGAATATACAAAAACCGATCACTCCCGCGCCACGCCCGCCCCACGTCGACGGCCATCGCCAGCGCCCCCGGCAGATCCGTGCCCGCGTCGGTTCGCGCCATCCGCCCCACCGCATCGGCCACCGCATCGAGACCCGCGCTCGCCGGCGCCACCACCGCGCGGGCCGGCGCCCCCGCCGCGATCACCGCGACCGATTCACCGCCCCCCAGCCGGTCGATGATCCCTTTCGCCAATCGCTTGGCCTGGTCGAAATGCGTCGGGGCGTCCGGCCGGTTCGCCCGATACGCCATCGACAGGCTGTCGTCGATCACGATCACATGCAGCCCCGACCGCTGGGCGAGATGGGCGAGCGTGGACCTTTCGCACGCGATCGGCCGCGCCAGCGCCAATCCCATCAGCGCCAACACCGCGCATCGCACGGCCAGCAGCAGCCATTGCTCGAATCGCAGTCGCCTGCGGTTTTTCCTCATCGCCGCCAGCAGATACCCCATCGCCGCCCACGGCACGACCTTGAATCGCCGCCGGTTGAGGAAATGGATCACGATCGGGATCGCCGCCAGCGCCGCCCCCGCGGCCAGAAGGCCGGGGCTGGCAAGTCCCGCCGCCAAACAAGGGGACCACGCCATCATGACCCCACCCCCATCCGCCCGGCCCGACGGGCCAGGAACGTGCTGAGCGAAATGTCCAACGATTCGCCGCTGTTCATCCGCACCAGGTCGATGTCCATCCCCCGGCAGATCCGCTTGAGCTCGTCGGTGAACAGCCGGAGCTGTTCAAGATATCCGTTGCGCAGCGACAATGGCTCGGTCAGCAGCTCCCCCTGCTCCTCCAGCCCCTTGAACAGCGTCACATCCTCGAACGGGAACTCGATCTCCGCGGGGTCCAGCACCTGGAACACCATCAACTCATGCTTTTTGTATCGCAAATGTCGCAATCCCCGCTGGATCGAGGACAGGTCGTCGAAGAAGTCGCTGAGCACCACGATCAGGCTTCGCTGGGTGAGCTTCTCGGCCAACTGATCCAGCACCCGACCGGTGTCGGTCTTGCGCAGCCGCGGCGTCCGTGATAGCTCCTGCGTGATCAAGCGCCACTGCGCCGGGGCGTTGGATGGCTTGAAATATCGCCGCAAATCCGCGTCGAACACCGCCAGCCCGACCGAATCCTGCTGTTGGATCGCCATGTACGACAGCACCGCCGCGATGGCCGTCGCGTGATCGTATTTGCTCCAGTGTCCGCTTGCGTCCGCGACCGATCCATACGCCATCGACTCGCTGGCGTCCACCACGCACAGCAGATGCAGGTTGGTCTCCTCCTGGTACTGCTTGAGATAGATGCGGTCGGTCTTGCCGAAGACCTTCCAATCGACGTGCCGGATGTCATCCCCCGGCGCGTACGGCCGATGCTGGGCGAACTCCACGCTGATCCCCTGGTGCGGCGAGCGGTGCTGCCCCGTCATCAACCCCTCGACCACCAGCCGCGCGCGGATGTCCAGCGACCCGACCCGCGCCAACGTCAGCGGATCGAGATACCGGCGGAAATCGGAAGCGTGTTCGGCCGTCATCGTCGCTCCATGCCGCTCGGCGTCGTCGCGGGAAACGGACGATGGCCCCGATACGCCCAAAAATCCGCCACCATCATCGCCCCACCAAACAATAGTAAAATCGTCAAGAGCCATGGCCGCACGATCAACTGACGCCGAGCCGACGCAATACCCTTTCGCCATCCGCTCATCGGGATTCCTCGCCTCGAAATGACCTCACCTCGTCGCCAACTCGGCGGGCGCGACGGTCAAAATCATCGCCACCCGGCGGACCTGCGGCTTGGACAACACCTCCTCGGCCAAGTCCCACACCAACTGCTGTCGCTCGGGATGGCCCATGTGATCGAACTTGCGCCACAACACCTCGAACAGATAACGTTCGCCGCGCACCCGCTCGGTACGGACCTCGGCGCCTTTCAGCTTCGCGGTCAATGCTTCGGCCAGCACCGCCACGTAAACCGGCTGCGTTGTCACAGGTTTCCCAACCATTTCTTCACCTCTTTCACGCCATCGAGATATTCCCCCGCCCGATCCATGCCCGCACTTTTCGGGGCATAGCGGGCATGGACGGTCCATTCCGCGCAGATCCCCATGAAAACCCGCCACGCCGACCGACCGGCCGCGGTGCGCACGCCATCCAGCTTCGCCGCGATCTCCGGCAGGAAGCCGATCATCCTCACCAAGTCGTGGCTGGACAGCAGGCCGGCAATCTCCCGATCCGATTTAGACAGCTGGCCTTGGTCGGCCACTCGATGCAGATTCGGATGCCGTTCGATCAACAGTGCCTTCAATAGACATTCGATCACGAATCCGGCCATGTAGATCGCGCCGTTCGCCCGCGCCGGATCGCCGCTGTCGAGGAGGCATTTGGCATCGCCATACCGGCTTTCGGCCACCCAGCGCCATTGCCCCGGCTCCAACCGCCTTCGTCGGAATGGTCCGCGTCGATCGCGCATCGCTCACCCTCGCGCTGGTCCGTCCCGCATCACCTTCCCCATCTCCCGATCCATATGCTCATACTGCTGCCGCGGCACGAACTCCAGCAATTTCCCCACGATCGCGTCGCTCTTGATCCCCTCGGCCTCGGCGTTGAAGTTCGTCACGATCCGATGCCGCAGCACCGGCAACGCCACCTCGCGGATGTCGTCGGTCCCCACATGGTAGCGCCCCTTCAACAGCGCCCGCGCCTTGCCGGCCAATATCAGGTACTGGCTCGCCCGCGGACCGGCGCCCCAGCTCACGAACTGCTCCACGAAATCGGGGCACCCTCCCTCGCTCCGCCGCGTCAGCCGCGTCAGTTGCAACGCGTAGCGGATCACATGGTCGGCCACCGGCACCTGCCGCACCAGATCCTGCAAAACAAGAATCTCCTCGCCGCTGAGGACGTGCGACAGCTCGGCCTTGTTCCCCGCCGTCGTCAGTCGCACGATGCGGAACTCCTCATCTTCGCTGGGATACCCGACGTTGATGTTGAACATGAACCGGTCGAGTTGCGCCTCGGGCAGCGGATACGTCCCCTCCTGCTCGATCGGGTTCTGCGTCGCCAACACGAAAAACGGCTGCGGCAGCCGGTGCAGCTCCCCCCCCGCCGTCACCTGGTGTTCCTGCATCGCCTCCAACAGCGCCGCCTGAGTCTTCGGCGGCGTCCGGTTGATCTCGTCGGCCAAAATCACGTTGGCGAAGATCGGACCCTTCACGAACCGCATCCGCCGACTTCCCGTCGCCTTGTCCTCCTCCATCACCTCCGTCCCGGTGATGTCGCTGGGCATCAAATCCGGTGTGAATTGGATGCGGTTGAAGCTCAACCCCAACGTCCGCGCCAACGTGCTCACCAGCAGCGTCTTGGCCAACCCCGGCACCCCCACCAGCAGCGTGTGCCCCTTGCAAAACAGCGCGACCAGCAGCTCCTCGATCACCGCGTCCTGCCCCACGATCACCTTCCCCAATTCCGCCCGCAAATTGTCGAATCCCCGCCGCAGCTTCTCCACGGCCGCCAGTTGCTGCTCGTCCAGTCCGTCCCGCGCCATCCGCTCCGTCGCCGCATTGTCCGCCATGAGCCGCTCCCGCTGGTAGTCTACGAACCGATCGTGCCCTTCGGGGGTATGATACCCCGGCCCGGCCACCGCCGACACCGTCGGCCGGACGTTTCTTCCGACGCCCACAGTGCCCCGAGGTTCCCCAACCCCATGCCCGAACTCCCCGAAGTCCAAACCGTGGTGACGACACTCCGCCCCGTCGCCGTCGGCGCCACCATCGCCGCCGCCGTATGGATCCGCGCCGACATCGTCACCCCGCCCGACTGCGACCTCGCCGCCCTCCTCCCCGGCCACGCCATCACCGCCATCGACCGCCGGGGCAAGCGCATCATCTTCACCCTCGACGACGGCAACCGATTCCACATCCACCTCGGAATGACCGGCCGATTGATCGTCGAGCCGCGCGACTCCCCTCCTCCCAAGCACACGCATCTCGCCCTGAACCTGTCGGCGCCAAGAGACGGCAAGATGTCGCAACTGCGATTCGTCGATCCCCGTCGCTTCGGCGGCCTCTGGTGGCTCGGAACCGACCGCTCGCCCGATACCGCCATCGGCCCCGAACCCCTCACCCTCCGCCCGGCCCAGCTCGTCCGCCGCCTCGCCGCCACCCATCGACCCATCAAAAACGCCCTGCTCGACCAGCGCCTCATCGCCGGCCTCGGCAACATCTACGTCGATGAATCCCTCTTCACCGCCGGCATCCATCCGCTTCGCCCCGCCGACGAATTGGCGCCCGCCGAGGTCGCCCGCCTCAACCGCGCGATCAAATCAACCCTCCGCAAGGCCCTCCGCCATCGCGGCAGCACCCTGCGCGACTACCGCGACGCCGACGGCAACCCCGGCGACTTCCAAAACCTGCACCGCGTCTACGCCCGCGCCGGCCAACCCTGCAAAATCTGCCGCGCTCCCCTCCACCGCCTCGTCCTCGCCGGGCGATCCACCCATTTCTGTCCCGCCTGCCAGCCGCTTCGCCCATGAACGCCCAAGTGCATCAGCGACCGCCCCCCTTCGGTCCCAGCTCCGACACTAGATTCTCCAGCATTTTCCGCTCGATCTCCGTGTTCTTCCATTCCCACTCATACCGATTCTTGTCCCCGTTCCATTTCAGCCCCGTCAACACCTCCGCCCCCGGCTCGCGCTGCAATGCCGTCAACACCCGAACGATCTGGCTCACCTGCCCGGCGTTGGCCCCCCCGGCCGCCCACGATCGGATCGAATTGGCCACCGCATCGAAATGACTCTTGGGATCCACTCCCGCCTGGGCGCGCCCCAGCGCGTCGGCCAAACCGGCCATGAACGTCTCGTAACCCGTCGGGATCCGCGCATACAGCGCCGAACGATATCGCAGGATCGGGTCGGCCTGGGCGCGCCACTGGGCGATGGCCTGCTCAAGCCCCGAATTGGTCTCCGACAGCACCCGCTCCCGGTCATTGCGATCGAACCGCTGCAACGCCTGCTGGAACTTCTGTGCCTCCCCCGTCCGCGACCCCACCCGCATGGGGATCGCCGGCGGTTTGTGATAAAGCCGCAGCGCCTCGACCGCGTTTTTCCCGTCGAACATCCCCGAAACCGCCGACAGCACCTGCCACTTGATATACGCATCCTTGACCGCATCGCCCGCCCACCGCTTGCCCAGCGCGGCGATCACATCGTCCTGCGTCAAGGCCGCATCCGCGTGCTCGCCGAAATACGTTCCCTCCGACGGCAACTCATCCGGCTTTTTCGCCCACTCGTCGTACGTCAGCGAAATCGCCGCGACCGCGGCCGCGACGGCGGGACTTTCCGCCGGCTTGGCCACCGGTTTCGCCGGCCGCGCCACCGCCGGGCGACTCGCCGGGCCCGTGGGCCGGGTGGTGAGCGGGCGCGTCGTGGCGGCCTCCGTCACGCCGACCGACGCCAGGGCGAGCACGGAAATTGTGAGTCTGTGGGCGATGGGGTTCATGGTCCTTCCGGTTGATTGAATGGCCGAATCATACCGCGCCGCGGGACGCTTCGGGGACATACCCGACGCCGAGAGGGTGAAAATGTTCCACGTGGAACATTTCATACCCGCGCGGCAACAGTTTCGTCGCCGTCTCCGCAAACCATTTCGCATCGCAATCCCCCCCGCTCCCTTCCCTGCGATACTCACGCTCAGCGCTCCACCGCTATCCCATTGACACCTACCGCCTGCGATTAGTACGTTAGTGATATGGCCGCGTCCGCCATCCCTCTCGATCCCCTCCGCGTCCGTACCGCCGAGCCTCTCCTCTGGCTCTCCGGCGCCGGCCACGAAACCCACGCCGACGCCTCCTATCGCTTCGACGCCCGCCAACGCCGCGAATCCCCCCATGTCGTCCTCCAACTCACCCTCGCCGGCGAAGGCTTCCACACCGACGCCCAAGCCCGAACCCTCCTCCCCCCCGGCAAAGCCTGGCTCAACGCCATCCCCGGCGACTTCGAATACGGCCACGCCCCCGCCCCCCGCGCCGACGAACACGTCTTCGGCAGCCTCGCCGGCGAGCCCGCCTGCACCTGGGGGCGAC
>JBBSAF010000029.1:0-15705 GCA_038252525.1 Tepidisphaerales bacterium | reverse complement strand
GGTAGGCGGTAGGCGGAAGGAGGGTAGGCGGTAGGCGGAAGGAGGGTAGGCGGTAGGCGGAAGGCGGAAGGAGGGTAGGCGGTAGGCGGAAGGCGGTAGGCGGAAGGAGGGTAGGCGGATAAGCCACTTACAACTTACAACTCACAACTCACAACCCACAACCCACAACTCACAACTCACAACTCACAACTCACAACTCACAACTCACAACTCACAACTCACAACTCACAACTCACAACTCTCTCCCCTCACTGGACACCACGAACAATGGGATGGGGTTACGAAAGGCGGCGGCGGTGAAACGACGCGGATTCACGTTGGTGGAGATGTTGGTGACGGTGTCGATCATCGCGCTGTTGATGACCATCGCCATCGCCGCGTATGTCCGCGTGAGCAAGTCGGCCCAGGAGCGGCAGACGCGGGCGACGTTCGAGATTCTCAAATTGATGGCCGGGAATTTCCAGGATGCGGGGGCGAGCCTGAAGTTCACGCCGGCGTATGACGGGCCGATCGACTGCCCGGGCGGGGTGATCGAGCAGGGGCTCGACCGCTTCGGCGCGGCGGTGATGAACACCAACGATGTGATGACGCAGATGCGTTCGCTGCCCCGCAATGGCAAGGTCGTGGAGAGCGTCGGACAAGATAAATTGCTCAAGGATTCCGTCGGAACTTACAGTTTTGTGATGCTGGACGCCTGGCACAACCCGATCATTTATGTCCCCAAGGGCGGTTTGGGGACCGACCCCGGCGGTGGCGGCAAGCCGGTGATGATCGGGGGGCAAAATTATCGCGTGACCAGCACGGGCAAGATCGCCCCCAACGCCGTGACGCTGCCGGAGGCGCGGGCGTTTTGGGCGTCGGCCGGGCCGGACGGGGACTTTTCCAAGGGCGATGACAACCTTTATTCGTTCGAGAATTGACCCATGAGGATTCACCGGAACGACAATCCGAAATGCGGGCGCGCCCGCCGGGGGTTCACGCTGACGGAAATCCTCGTGGTGCTGACGATCATCATTCTGGTGCTGGCGACCGCCGTCCCGGCGTTTCGCGCCCTCACCGGCAGCCGCAGCACGGATGCGGCCCAGAACCTGTTCACGGCGATGCTGGGGCGGGCGCGGACGATGGCGCTGAATCAGAAGAAAACCATCGGCGTGTTCTTCTCGCTCGATCCGGCCACCGACCGCACGCGGATGGCGCTGGTGGAATTGGCCAGCGCGTTGGACGACCCCGATCCGGGGAACCAATACATGGGGTGGACCGCCACGGGGATCTATCGCCAGGCCGATGGATCGGTGAATCCGCCCATCAGGGCCGACCGGGTGGTGTTCATCACCAAGGACAATGATTTGGGCGGCAAGGTGATGGTGAAGATGTATCGGTGCACAATCACCCCGACGAGCGGGACCGGACAAGCCCCGCCGACCGTCGGTCCGGTGTTCTCCAACGGTTGGTGGGAGGAGTTCAAGGAGGGCGATTTGTCGCTGGTGGCCGACACCGACATCCAATCCATCCCCGTGGGCATCGGAGTGCAGGTCATCGTGGACCCGCGTAGTTCGACGACCGGCCCGGGCGTGGACCGCTACGTCCGCACCGGGGTGATCCTGTTCGATCCGCAGGGACGATTGGCGTATCGGCGATACACCGTCAGCCGCAACGACGCGCTCGGGCGACTCTTGGCGTTGAACACCAATCTCGGCTCCAGCAGCGGCGCCGGGCAGCTTTACAGCGGCTTCGGGGCCGCGATCTACCAACTGGACGAGTTCCGCGGGCAACCGGGCGCCGACGAGGGCGATGCGACGCTCACGATCCCCGGCCTGGCCGGTGACAACACCGACACCGCGGAGGAGGATTGGCTGGACAAGAACACCACGCCGCTGCTGGTCAACCGCTACACCGGAACGCTGGGGGTGACGCAATGACGAATCGACCCATCCCCCTTCGCCGCCGGTTTCGCGGGTTCACGTTCACCGAGGTGCTGTTCGCGGTGATGATCCTGGGCATCGGGTTCATCCTGATCGCGGCGGTGCTGCCGGTGGCGATCCGCCAGAGTCGGCAGAACGTCGATGAACAAACCGCCCGCAATCTGGCCGGGGAGGCGTTGGCGAAGAACAAGCTGGTGGCGAAGAACGTGACGATGTCCCCGACCGGCGCGGCCCCGGCGCCGTGGAGCGTGTGGGAGTGGGGCGATTTGTCCGGCGATCACATTTCCACCCTCGACCGGCGGTTCCAATGGCATGTGCTGTATAGCCGGGCGATCGGCGATCCATCGGCCAAGGTGATGGTGCTGGTGACGCGGCTGCCCAAAGAGATCGGCGGGTCGAATGTCTATCAACAATCGTGGTTGAACAACGGGGCGAACCGGCCGCAGATCGCGTTGGCGGATTTGACCGACGGTTCGCCGGACACGATCAAGTTCACCGATGCCGAGATGAAAGAGCGGGCGGTGGCCGGGGCGTATGTGGTCAATTCCAAGAGTGGCGATGTGTATCGGTTGGCCGCGCTTTCGGGTGCGACGGCGGACACGTGGACACTGGACCCGACCAGCGCGGACATTGTGTTGACCTCTCCGACGCCCAATCCATCGCCTTTCAACGTGATCCTGCTGGGCGCCGCCCCGCGGGATCCGACGGTCGCGTGGGACGCCACCACCAATCCGCACGAAGGCCCATCCCAGGACATTTATCTGCTTCCGCCGCAGGGGATCAGCGTTCCATGAATGACATGCGCATGAAACTTCGCCGCCGATCCACCGGGTTCACCCTCGTCGAGGTGATGGTGTCGCTGGCGTTGGTGCTGCTGGTGCTGCTGGCCGTCAACACCATCTTCCGCACGACGGCGGACACGGTGGGGGCCGGGCAGGCGCTGAGCGGCGCCCTGCGGAACCAAAAGGCGTTGGGGACGAACCTGGCCTTGGATATCCTCGGCAATTCCGAGGACACCGGCAGCGGCATCGCCATCCCGGCGGAGGCGCCGTACATCCTCATATCGTCCCAGCGGGTGTCGGCGTTCATGAACCGCCAGGATGAATTGAGCGACCCGGATTGGGCGAGCGCCGCGGACAAGGACCTGCGAATCCGCACCATCGGCGGGACGGCGACGCCGGTGGCGATCTACAACACGCGGAATCACCGCGTGGATCAACTGAGCTTCTTCTCCAAAGGATCGTTCACCCGGCAGACGGCCGACAATGGGTTGGTGGCGCCGTTCGTCAGCCCCGAGGCGATGATTTGGTACGGGCATTTGGATGTGTATGACGGCGCGGGGTCGGAGACGGACGCCGGAAGTTATCCCGATCCCGGCGATTATCCGGCCGCGGGCAATCCCAACCCCGACAATTTTTATGCGTCCGATTGGCGATTGGGGCGGATGGCGATCCTCATGAAGGATCCGGTGGACGCCGGCGGCGCCGTGGACCACGATGGCATGATCCTGGATGCCAACGGGCTTAATCAGACCCATTTCTATCATAAATGGGTGACGCCGACCGCACTGACGGTGGCCGGAGAGGAACTCAGCCCCCTGTCGTTTTCGTCGGCGATCGGTCCGCCGATCGACTTGAACGTCACGATGCCCCAGTCGCGCTACGACCTGGCCGGGGTGAGCATGGTCAACTACCGGGCGCGGATGAAGCAGGTGATGACCGACATGCCACTGTACGAGTGGTGGAACAACGCCGTGGGCGGCACGCACGGGCGGCGGTTCTGGTGCAATCCGCTGGTGTCGGGGATGGGGATGAACAACAGCGCCTCAATGGCGCGGACCGTGGGGCAACTGGGGCGCGGTTCGACGCAATTCATGGTCGAGTTCGCGGGGGATTTTGTCACCCAGAATCCCGTTGACGGCAAGATGACCGCGGCGACATCCGATGGCATCCTCGATTTCGTCGTGCAAGACCCGACCGGCGTCAGAATCCACTCGATCCGCTGGTACGGCTTCCCCCGCGACGTGAATGGCGATGGCATCATCACCGGTTCCGCCGCCACCGACGCGGACAAGGCCGCCAGCGTCGATGTCTTCCCGGTGCGCGACTTCGCCAACGGAACCCAAGCCTTCGAGAAGGTCGTCCCGGTTTCCACCGGCGCCGATTACGTCGCGGCGGTGGGGGGGCTGAACCCGACCGACCGCTATGTCTGCGGGTGGAATCCGACCCAGTTCGACATCGCCCCCAACGCCCCGCGCCCGTGGATGATCCGCATCCTCGCCACCTTCACCGACCGCAACGGACGGTTGGTCGATGGGTTGACCCAGCAATACGTCTTCAATCTGGACAGGCCATGAAACGCCCCCTCGCCCAACAATCCCCCGCCGCCGGACAATGCCTTGACGCCGCGTCCCGCGCCGTGGCCGCCCCGTCCGCCGCGTCGCCATTCGCCGGCGCCCGGCCCGCCCCTCGCATGGCCGCCCGCCCGGCGCGCCGCGGGTTGGTCTTGATCTTCGTCATCGTCATCCTCGTGCTGTTGGCGGTGATGGTGACGGCGTACTTGGCGACGGTGCGGATCGACGCGGCGCCGCTGGATGCGGCCGGCATCGGCGGCGCGGTCGGCGCCGGCGGCAATGGCGGATTGACCAACGCCGCCACCCTCGACACCGAACTGTCCAACGTCTCGACCACGGTCAAACGGACGCTCATCAACGAGCTGTTCAAAACCGGCGTCGCCGCCGACGTCAATTACCGCGCGCCGGGTTACAAGCCCTATGATGGCTTCAATGCCGCCGCCGGACACGGTGGTTGGCTGGCCAGTTCGGTTCCGACCGATGCCGGGGGGGGCGTGCCGCAGTGGCGATTCATCTCGCACTGGCTCAGCGTCGCTCCCAACAACTTTTTCTTCGATCCCCGCACCATCAGCAGCGGCGTGAATCTCCACTACGGCGTCACCGAGAACGCCGTGCCCGGCTCCTTCGCCGTCAGCTACAACTATCCCGTCGCGACCAAACACCAGAGCCGCACGCGGCTGTATCCCGCCCTGAACGTCGGCGGGACCAACCACATCGCCGCCGACGCCGATGGCGACGGCGTGGCCGACGCGGGGCTGTTTTATTTGTCCACTGACAGCACCACCGACCCCGCCCAGCCGATCTACTATCTCGGCGCCGTCCGCATCATCGACAACGCCGCGGCCGTCAACGTCAACACCGCTTGGCGGCGCGACCACGACACTCTCCTCGCCGGCGCCGGCGCCGACACCGCCAACCACGGCTTTTTCCTGGCCAACGTCGGACTGTATGAGCTGCTCGCCCCCGCCCCGCCCGCGGGCGACAACGCCGCCGCGGAGATCGCCCGGCTCACCAACGCCCGCTTCGGCGGCGCCGCGGCGCCCAATGCGACGGTCTATCAGGACAACGGCGCCGCCCGCGCCGACTTCACGTTCGACACATGGGCCGAGTCGATGGACAGCCAGCTCGCCCGCCGGCTGGAGAATCCCGGCAAGATCGCGGCCGCCGCGAGCTACGCCGCGTTTCTGGCCGACAACATCGCCGCGTTGCGATACCACTTCGTGCTCATCAACCCCGATGTCAACGGCACGACCCTCGAGCGCACGCTGCTCAACAGCCTGCTGACATCCGCCGCCAACTACGTTTCCAACGCCGCCTTCATCGAGCGGATGTTCCGTTACTATCCCGCCGGCGATTACGTCACCTGGCCGGCCGCGAGCGTGGGCGGCGCCCCCAACCTCACCCGCTGGTTCAACGACAACTTCCATGCCGATCCCGCCACCGATCCCGACACCGCGCCGACGCTTCGTCCGTATCTGACGGCGTTCAACCCCGTCGCCAACGCGATCTCCCGACACTATTTCAACGGCGCCCTGCCGGCCGGGATGCCGGCGTATTCGGCCACGCTGGCGACCAAGGCCAACGTCAACACCGCCTCGTTCGCCGTCCTGTGGCGGGCGTATTGGAACGTCATGTGCGACGACGGCTCGGCCGAGGCCGCCGTCCCCGCGTCGGCGACCATGTTCGACAGCCCCCTGCGCGGCGGAACCGCCCTCAGCGGCCGGCAAACCCAGCTTCTGCGGGCCGCGGTCGCCGCGGTCAACACCGAGGATCTCCGCGATCCCGATTGGGATGTGAGCAGCCACACGATCACACTGCCGGCCGACCCGGCGGCGACCTTTCCCGCCCGTCAAGTCGTCGTCTTCGGCGAGGAAGGTCAGCCTTGGCTCACCGAAATCCTGCTGCAAAAAGAGGATCCCGCCAACGACTACGTCGCCATCGAACTGCACAACCCCTATTCCGGCTGGTTGATGAATTTGAAGAATTGGAAGTTGGCCAGCCTCGACCGCACCACCCTGACGCTCACCGCCATCCACACCTTCAGCAACGCCGACACCATCCCCGGCGGCGGATACCTCGTGATTCAGAGCGCCGCCGCTCCGCCCGGCGGCGTCACCGTGCCGGGGAGCGCCATCGCCGAACCCAACCTCGCCAACGCCATCGGCAAGGAACTGGTCCTTCTGCGCCCGCGCCGCGTCGATGGCACCCTCTCCAGCGGCACCGATCTGGAGGGCGGAACCTACAATGAGGGCGCCAACCTCGCCGACATGGTGCCCGTCGATCAGGCCGACTTGTCGGTCCCGCCGCTGGACACCGTTGCCGCCGAGACCCTCGCCCGCTGGCACTATCAGCGTCCCACCGACAAATGGCGGTTTGTCTACCCCGGCCCACTCGCTCCCGCCGCCGCCAAGGTGATGACCGCCTTCGCCAAGGATGGCGCCGTCCCCTCCGACGGCACCCTCGGTTCGGCCAACACCGCCGGCGCCACCGGCGAGGTGCCCGACCCCTTCATCATCCAAGTCAAGAACGTGGACATGCCCGGCCCCAACCCCATCCAAGGGACCGGCAACCGCTTCCCGTTCGGCGGATTCGCCCGCGACGGCGACATCCTCCAAGTCCCCTATTTCGGCGCCTATCGCATCAGCGATCCCGGCGGAGCGCTTCAGGAGCTCACCGCCCCCTCGTTCGACACCGCGTACATGAAGACCGCCGCCGCCGGGCAGAACATCGGGCGATTCTGTCCCGATCCCGGCGCCACCGATGGCTACCAGTGGGCCGCCAAGCTGTTCGATTATGTGACGGCCAAGCCCGCCCCGGCCGACGATTATCTGCCCAACGTCAACCCCTTGATCTACCCCGCCGCGCCCCAGGCGGTCTCCAACGCCAGCGCCGCCGCCCCCCCCAACGACGACGCCGAAAATCTCATCCCCTCCCAGGGCATGATCAACGTCAACACCGCGCCATGGGAGGTGATCTCGATGTTGCCCATGGTCCCCTCGTCGGTCCCAAACAGCGCCGCCGACAACCAGGCCATCGCCAAGGCCATCGTCGCCTATCGCGAGGCCAACGGTCCGTTCAAGACTCTTTTCGAGCTCAACAAGGTCAACGAGTTCAAGACCGCCAACGCCAACTTGGTCCCCGCCACCGCCGACCCCGGTATCGCGTGGGGCGACCTGTCGGGCAACGGCGCCGGCGGCGCTGACGGCGTGACCGGCGACTTCGAGGCCGACTACCTCATCCTCAACCGCATCAGCAACCTCGCGACCGTCCGCAGCGATTCGTTCACCTGCTACATCGTCGTGCAGGCGTGGCAAAACCAAGTCGTGACAACCGGGACCGGCCACGAAATGCGAATGCTCGAAGAGCGCCGGGCCGCGTTCATCCTCGACCGCAGCGGCATCACCCAAAACCCGGCGAATTACAGCGGCGGCGTTTACGACATGACCAAACTCCCGGCCAACTTCACCCGCGACATCCAGACCCGCTGACGGGTCTTCCGTCGCCACGGGTCGGGCGGCGGTGCGAACGTGTGAACTGGGTGCGGCCGGCGCGATTGCGGTAGGCGCGATTCGCTTGCGACTGGCCCGATGGGTATCATGCGGAAATACGCGGGAGGGTCCCGCCAATGTCCGCCAACCGGAGCATGTCATGCGGGTCGCCGTCGCCAGCGATCATCGGGGGTACGAGACCAAGCGTCGGATGGCCGCGCTGCTGACGCGTTTGGGCCACGAAGTCATCGACCACGGCTGCGATTCATCGGCCAGTTGCGATTACCCCGACATGGCGATTCCCGCAGCGCGGGCGGTGAGTGAGGGGACCTGCGATGTGGCGTTGCTGTTCGACGGCAGCGGCGTGGGGATGAGCATCACCGCCAACAAAGTCGGCGCGGTGCGGGCGGCCTTGGCCCACGACGAGGTGACGGCGCGGCGCTCGCGCGAGCACAACCACTGCAACGCCCTTTGCCTGGCATGCGACCTGATCGGCGACGACCAGATGAAATCCATCATCGAGCAGTTCCTGGCGACCCCCTACGGCGCCGGGCGCCACTCCCGTCGCGTCGAGAAGATCAACCAACTCGAGGCCGAGGAGCGCGGGGCGCCCGCGACGACCAAGCACGCGCATTGATCCCAATGCCCCCGTCGGCGTCCCGCCGTCCGCCTGATGCGCCATCCCGCCCTGCCCATGCCTTCCTCCATCGCGGGGGCGTTCCCCTCGCTGTTACACACAAGTCCACCGCCCCCAGCGCCAGTCCCCGCGTCGCGGATCCGCCTCGGCCCCGTCGGGGGGGGGACCCCCGGGCGAAGATGGGTTTGGAGGTTGTGAAAACCCCCGTTGAGCGCCGTCCTCATCGGCTTGAATTGGAAAAGCGGGTGCGAGGCGCCCCCGCGACATGAAAACGACGGCGTTTGGCCGGCGACTTGGGTATAACAACGAGGCGTTCCCCCCTCGTTCTTCTACACCAGCGCCCACCGCCACCGGGGGCGGCCCCGCGACAGGAGAATCATTTTGTACGCTGACGGCATTGGGCGAGGGCGCCCACGCGACGTGGGAATGCAGCCCGCGCCCGCCCATCGCTTTTCAATCAATCATGATCGTTCGCGCTGGCCGATTCACACCCCGCGAACGGCCGATCACGGCAGGGCATGATCCCCATCGCCCTTCGTCGCCATCGACCAAATCAGCATCCACGGGATCACCCGCGTGATGAGCAGGGTCGCCGCCAACACCGCGTGACTCGGTGCGTTGGTCGCCCCCATGTCCAGGTCCAACCCCGCGTGCGTCGCGGCCGACAGCGTGTTGAACAGGATGCGGTCGGCGCCCACCGCCGGGTTCAGCGCCAGCATCGTGATGAACGCGGCGCCGACCACCGCCCCCAGCAATCCGATCCAAACCAGCGCATATCCCAGCGCAGCCCCGGCGTCCCCGCGGCGCAGCGCGCCCGGGCGGGCGCCGGCAAGGCACGCCAGCGTGGTCGGCCCGATGCCCCCGCCGTTGGCCGCCGGCGCGGCGCCGACGAGCATCAACATCGCCATGATCCACAGCGGCGCCGTCGCCAGCCGGTTGAGGTCCTGGATCGGCAAACCCACCGTGGAATTGATCGCGCCGACCGACGCCGACGCGAGGGTTCGGGTCCATCCGCCGGCGCCGGGGGCCGGTGAGGTCGGCGAGGTCGGCCCGAGGGTCGCCAGCAGCCCGATCAGCCCGACGAGATAAAGTCCCGCGGTCAGCCCGATCACCCTGCGGCTGTGCGGACAAAGCCGCGACAATCGCCCGCGCAGCCGATCCACCAACTGCATGAGCACCGGAATCCCCAATCCGCCGAGCACCGCCAGCGGCATCAGAACCAGATGGGTTCGCGGCGCCCACTCCGACGGCGCCGCGCCGGCGGCGATGCCGCTGCGGGAGAAGGCCGCCAGCGCCGCGGGCAAGGCGTGAACCCCCGAAGCATTTGGATCGACCATCCCCGCGGACCCCGCCGCCACGATCACCGCGCTGTATCCGAGGCACGCTCCCAGCACCCGTCGATCGGAATACCCCATGTCGGCGATGCGCACCACCGCCAGCGCCGTGATCGCCAGCCCGATCAGCATTCCCGCGGCCGTGAGAATGACGATCACCGTCAGCCCCATCGACGTGAATCGCGCTGGATCGCCGGTGGACAATCCCGTCAACGTGATCGCGTCGGCCGCGTGATACAGGGCATCGACCGTCGAAAGCTCCCGGCCGGCGACCGTCGCCCCGGTCCGTCCCAGCGCCATCGCCCCGGCCAGCAGGCACGCGACATACGCCATCGCCATCACGCCGATGGAAACCGGCACGTCGCATCGGCGATCAAGCGATTCGCTCATGGCCCACCGCCGGGGAGTTCATGATTTGTGGTACACGGCATTCGGATCGAAGACCTTCTCGGCGATGGTCTTCCAGTCGGCGGCGCCGGGGACGTATTGGCGGTAAAAGCACGAGCGATACCCCTCGTGGCACGCGCCCACCCGTTGCTCGACCCGGATCACGACCGCGTCGCGGTCGCAGTCGGTGAGGATCGTCTTGACGAGTTGAAAATGTCCGCTGCTTTCGCCCTTGAGCGCCAACCGTCCGCGACTGCGGCTGTAGGTGTGGACCTTGCCGGTCTCGATGGTCTTGGCCAGGGCATCGCGGTTCATGTAGCAGACGACCAACACCTGCCCGTTGGCGTGGTCCTGGATGATCGTGGGGATCAGCCCGTTGGCGTCGAACTTCAGCGCGTCGAGTTGGGGATCGGTGGCCATGGGCACAGTGTTCGCGCGACCGCGGGGGATGTCAAATGCGGCGGCGGGGGGGTGATGTCCGACGGCGGGAGGGCGCCATCGGTTTTGGGCGATCCACCCTCCGCCGCTACAATCCCCCCATGGCGACCAGCACCGTCGAGGACTACATCAAACGCCTCTACTTGGAGCAGCAGAACCGCCCCGGCGAACTGGTGCCGCTCGGTCGTCTGGCGTCGGCGATGAACGTCGTCCCCGGAACCGCCACGACCATGGTCAAGGCCCTGGCCGAGGCCGACCTCGTTCGCTATGAGCCGCGGCAGGGTGTGACCCTCAGCCCCTCCGGCGAAAAGCTCGCCTTGCATGTGCTCCGGCGCCATCGGCTGCTCGAGCTGTTCCTGGTGAAAGCCCTCGACTGCGACTGGGCCGAGGTCCACGACGAGGCCGAGGAGCTTGAGCACGCCATCTCCGAGCGATTGCTGGAGCGCATCGACGACTACCTCGGGCACCCCGGCTATGACCCGCATGGCGATCCGATCCCCACCGCCGCGGGCGATGTGGTCGCCCGTCGCGTGCGGATGCTGGCCGACTGCCGGCCGGGGCAGGCGGTGCGGATCGCGCGCATCTCGGATCAGGATCCGCAGTTCCTGCGTTACGCCGAGGAGCGCGGGCTGACCCCCGACGCCGAGCTCGAGATCGTCGAATGCGACGGCGTCGGCGACGCGGTGACGGTGAGGTCGAGCGCCGGGCGCTCGATCACCCTCGGCGGCGCCGCGGCGGGCAAGATCGCCGTGACCCCGGTCGAATGACGGCATCGCCGCGAATCGTCGGCGTGTGCGACGCGGCGAACGCATGGGCCGCCAAAGCGCCCATTTCGCACGCGCCCGGGCGTTTGATCGGATCGCATCGAAGGACGATAATCCCGGATATCGAACCCGCCGTCCACGCCCAACCGGAGCATCCCATGGCCGAAAAACACACCCTCGTCGAGAACGCCGACATCGACCGCGACACCCCGCAGCCCGAGATCCACGTCGAATCGCGCAAGCTCGCGTTGCACGATTTCCTCAAGACCGTCATCAAGAGTGGCGGCTCGGACCTGCACCTCCAGGCCGACTCGGTGCCCATGATCCGCGTCGACGGGCGCGCCCGCTTCCTCGATTGCCCCCCGCCCAGCAATGACACGATGATCGAGTACGTCAAGCAGCTCCTGCCCGACGAGGAGCATCATGCGGCCCTCGTCAAAAGGGGCGCCACCGATCTGTCCTATCCCATGCCCGACAACTCCGCGCGTTTCCGCGTGAATGTCTTCCACAGCCGACAGAAATACGCCATCGTCATGCGCCGGATCATCGCCAAGATCCCCGACTTCGACGAGCTGAACCTGCCGCCGCAGGTCGAGGGATTGGCCGACAACCATCGCGGCATCGTGATCGTGTCGGGGACGACCGGATCGGGCAAATCGACCACCCTCGCGGCCATCATCGGCAAGATCAACCGCAGCCGGGCCGAGCGCATCATCACCATCGAGGATCCCATCGAGTACCAGCACGAGAACGTCAAGAGCCTGGTCAGCCAGGTCGAGGTGGGGACCGATTCCGAAAGCTACGAGTTCGGGCTGCGCGAGATGATGCGCCAGGATCCCGACACCATCCTCATCGGCGAGATCCGCGATTCGTTCTCGCTGACCACGGCGCTGCGGGCGGCCGACACCGGGCACTTGGTCTTCACCACCGTCCACGCCACCAACGCCCCGATGACCATCGAGCGCATGGTGTCGCTGTTCGACCCGACGCAAAAGGAGCTTCAGCAGACGCAGTTGGCGCTGAATCTGATCGCCGTCTGCTGCCAGCGTCTGGCCAAGCGCCGCGAGGGCAAGGGGCGCGTCCCGGTCATCGAGATCATGATGTCCACGCCGATCGTGCGGAAATACATCCTCGACGGGGAGTTCGAGAAGCTCAAGGGCGCCGTCGGCAACCGCGAATCCGGCAGCCAGAGCTTCGATCAGCACCTGACGGAGATGTTCAGCAAGCAGATCATCGACGTGAACGAGGCCAAGCGACTGGCCAGCAACGTCGATGCGCTGAACCTGGCCCTTCGCGGCATCACCAACAGCGACACGCGATTGCGGTAGGAGCGCGGTGTCCGTGGTGGGTTGTCGGTGGGATGGCGTCCGTGGAATGGCGTCCGTGTCGCGGAACGCCATACCCTCCGCATCCCGACATTGACATCGCCACCGCCCACTGCCAACTATCAACTATCAACTTCCCACTATCAACTACCAACTACCAACCACCCATTCACAGGATCGCGTTGAATAGATATCCCGTGGCGAGGATTCCGGTCGCCACCACGGCGAAAAACGTCGCCAGCAGCGTCGGGCGCAGCACCTTGCGGAGGAGGATCGCCTCCGGCAGCGACAGGGCGATCACCGACATCATGAACGCCAGCACCGTGCCCAGCGCCGCCCCCTTGGCCACCAGCGCCTGCACGACGGGCACGATCCCCGCGGCGTTGGAATACATCGGCACGCCCAGGACGACCGCCACCGGCACCGACCACCACGCCCCCCGGCCCATGACCGCCGCCAGGAAGTCCTGCGGCACATACCCGTGGATTCCCGCGCCGACGGCGATGCCGAGGACCACGAAAATCCACACCCGCCCCACGATGTCGACCACCGCCGCCCGGCCGTCGGCCAACCGGTCGGCCCATGCCGTGCCCGGCGTGGGCGTCATCTCGTCGCCGGACGAGGGCGCGCCGGAACGCGGCGTTGGTTGGTCGGTGACGCCCGGCGATGGCGCGACGGGCGCCGCGCGCACCCAGTCCTCGATGAACCGTTCCATTTTCATTCGCCCGATCACCCAGCCGGCGACGATGGCGATCGTCAGTCCCGTCCCCAGATAGATCGCCGCGATCTTCCATCCGAACAGGCTCAAAAGCAGCCCCAGGGCGATCTCGTTGACCATCGGCGCCGCGATCAGGAACGACAGCGTCACCCCCAATGGCACCCCCGCGCTGACGAACCCGATGAACAGCGGCACCGCCGAGCACGAGCAAAACGGCGTCGCCACCCCCAACCCCGCTGCCAGCACGTTCCCCACCGATTCGCGCCGACCGGCCAACAGGGCGCGGGTGCGTTCGGGCGTGAAAAACGATCGGATCATGCCGACGACGAAGACCACGATCGTCAACAGCAGCAGCACCTTGGGCGTTTCGTAGATGAAAAACGCCACCGCTTGGCCGAGATGCGAGTCGGCCGGCAATCCCATCGCATGGTGGGTGAGCCATCGCGACATCGGTTCGAGGCTGCGATAAAGCCCCCACCATGCCAGCCCCAGCGCGATCGCCCACGGCAGCGGGCGAACGCGGGCCACGACGGGATGATCCGAGGTCGCGCCCATGGGCTCAGCCGCCGATCAACGATTTGAGGGTCTCGACATCGGGAACCTTCCCCGACACCTTCACCACGCCATCGACCGCCAGCGCCGGTGTGGACATGACCCCCATCGCCATGATCTTCCGCATGTCGGTGACTTTCTCGAGGGTGTGCTCGACGCCCATCGCCTCGGCGGCCTGTTGGGTCCGCTCGGCGAGCAGGTTGCACTTGGCGCATCCGGTTCCGAGGATTTGCAGGTGTTTCATAAAGGTTTCCTTGGGACGCATGATCGCCCACCATGTGATGAGATCATCACCCTTCAGCCCGGCGCCGCGTCCGTCCCGCCTTGTCCGGGTCGCTCACGCCACGGCCGCAGCGCACGATTCCTCGGCGGCGCGGGCGGCACAATTCAACACGTTGACGATGCAGGGGGTTCGTAATTCATACAGAACCCTCAGCCCATCCTTCCGACATCGAACCACGCCGGCTTTCAGCATGATCGCCAGGTGACGGGAGGTATTCGAGCGCTCGCCGCCGACATGGGCCGCGATGTCGCACACGCATCGCTCCCCCTCGCGCAGGAACTCGGCCACCGCCACGCGCAGCGGGTGCGCCAAGGCCCCCAGCAGGGCGGCCTTGCGACGGACAAGAGGATCGACTTGGCGATGAATACTCATCTATGTGATAAAATACTCACACAGTTTCTCCCGGTCAAGCCTTGCGTAGCCGTTCGCACAGTGGATTGGACCACGATCACGACCAAGGACCACGGGTGAAGCTCCACGACCGCGATCACGACCGCGACCTCGACCGCGACCGCGACCTCGACCGCGACCGCGACCACGGCCCACGACCGCGACCGCGGGCCACGACCGCGACCGCGGGCCACGACCGCGACCACGGCCCTCGACCGCGACCGCGGGCCACGACCTCGACCGCGGGCCACGACCGCGACCACGGCCCTCGACCGCGACCACGGCCCACGACCTCGAGCGCGGGCCACGACCACGACCACGGGCCACGGACTATGAACCCAATCCCCTTCCCCACCATTCCAGCATCAGCAGCGCGAAAATCCGCTGCGAATGGTCCATCCCGGCCTCGTGGGCTTCGATCAACCGCGCGATCTCCCCGCGCGACAGGATCGTCGCCGTGAACGCATCGCCCGACAGCAGCGTGTCCCGCACCATCGGCCGCAAGCCCGAGCGAAACCACTCGCCGATCGGCACGGCGAACCCCATCTTCGGCCGGTCGAACACCCCGGCCGGCAAATCGTCCGCGAACGCCCTTCGCAACGGCATCTTCCCCCGCCGCGCGTCGAGCAGAGCCGACGCCGACAGCGCCTCGGCGAAGTCCACCACAGCGGGGTCCATCAGCGGGCTTCGCACCTCCAGCGCCACCGCCATCGACGCCCGGTCCACCTTCGTGAACAAGTCCTCCGGCAGATACGTTTCCCGATCCGTCGCCAACGCCGACTCCACCGCCCCGCGACCGTCCCGCGCGAAACCGTCATACATCCCCGCCAGCCACCCGGCCCGTTCGCCCACCATCGCCCCATCCCCTGTCAGCCGCGCCGCCGCATCCGGCGTGAACAGCCGCAGGTACGACGCATATCGCTCGCCCGCCGATTCCCCCAGCGTCGAGAAAAATCGCCGCGCCTTGGCCGCAAGTCCCTTGGGATGGCCGGTTGGCATGATCGCCGCCAGCGATGCCCCGACGATCCGCCGCAACCCCGCCGGCGCCCGGTCCAGCCATGTTGCCGACGCCATCGCCCGGTATCGGTCGTAACCGCCGAACAGCTCGTCGCCG
>JBBSAF010000028.1:0-15712 GCA_038252525.1 Tepidisphaerales bacterium | reverse complement strand
CGGGCCTTGGCGCCCTTGGTGCCTCGGCCGGCGGTTTTGCCCTGTCCGGCGGCGCGACCGCGCCCCTTGCGTTTGGGGAGCTTGTTTTTCGGCGAACGCGCCGTGATGTCGTGGATCATGCTCATGGTGATTTCCGCTCTTCGATGACTGAATACAAAATCGACGACCCGGCCGACGATTCTCAGGCCGAGACCAACTGACCGGCGCCCTTGACGAGTTCGACGCCTCGGCTGGCCTGGACCTGTTCGACGTTTTGGAGCTGTCGAAGGGCGTCCATGGTGGCCTTGACCAGGTTCTTGGGGCTGGTCGAGCCGTAGGCCTTGGTGAGGATGTCGGTGATACCGGTCAATTCCAGGCAGGGCCGGACGCTCTTGCCGGCGGTGACGCCGGTGCCGGGTCGGGCGGGGACGAGGACGACGGTGCTGGCGCCGCTGCGGCCCTTGACGGTGTGGGGGATGGTGGTGCCCTTGAGGTTGACTTTGAACATGCTCTTGCGGGCGTCCTTGGTGGCTTTTTCGACGGCCGGGGGGACCTCGTTGGCCTTGCCATAGCCGAAGCCGATGTTGCCTTGGCGATCGCCGGCGACGACCAGCGCGCCGAAGCTGAAGGTTCGACCACCCTTGACGACCTTGGAGCAGCGGTAGATTCGGACGACCGACGACTCGACGCCGCCCTCGTCGGGCTGGCGTTCGCGGTCGCGGCGCGGTCCGCCGCGTCCGCCTTGGCCTCGGTTGGGGCCTTGCCCGCCCCCTTGTCGGCCGCGCGATTGCGGGCCGCGTTGTTGGGGGAAGGGCGCCTGCCGGGGCGCGGCGGGTTGCGGCGCGGATTGCGGCGCGGGTTCGGGGGCGCCGGCGGGTTGCGCGGTCGCCTCGGGGGCGGCCGGTTGGGCGGCGGCCTCGAGGGCCGGGGCGGAGGCTTGGGGGTCTTGGGGATTGTTCGCTTGTTCTTCAGCCATGGATCGCGCTCGCTTGCGTTAGAATTTCAGACCACCCTCGCGGGCCGCCTCGGCCAGGGCCTTGACCCGGCCATGATACTGCCGACCACCGCGGTCGAAGGCGACGGCGGTGATGCCGGCCTCGATGGCCCGCTTGGCGACCGCCATTCCGACTTTTTTGGCCGCCGCGATGTTGCCGCCATTGGGCAGATCGCCGCGCACATCGGCTTGCAGGCTCGACGCGTCGACCAGGGTTCGCCCGGCGTAATCGTCGATGATCTGGGCCATGATGTGCTTGTCGCTGCGGAAGACCGACAGTCGCGGTCGGGACGCGGTGCCCATGAGGGAGTTTCGGATGCTCCGCTTTCGCCGCACGAGCCTCGCCGCTTTTTCTCGATTCTTGTCTGCCATGTTCCTTCTCGACCTTTGGGGGGCGTCGATCGCCAACCGAAGCCCCAGGTTTTCGACCGATGCCGCCCGGCTGATCGCCGGTCGCGGCGCGGTGCATTATTTGGCGCCGGCGCCCGCGAAGGCCTTGCCGGCCTTGAGCTTGACGACCTCGCCCTCGTAGCGGATGCCCTTGCCTTTGTAGGGTTCGGGTTTGCGGACCCGTCGCACATCGCTGGCGAACTGACCGACGAGCTGCTTGTCGGGACCGGAGATGCCGATCTTGTTCGCCGGCAGCATGGCCACCGTCAACTCCGGCGGGATGGCCAGGGTGATCTGGTTGGCATAGCCGACCGACAGCACAAGCTGCTGGCCGCGGATTTCGGCCTTATAGCCGACGCCATGGATTTCGAGGATTTTTTTGTAACCCTCGGTGGCTCCGACGATCATGTTGGCCACGAGCGCCCGGGTCAAGCCATGGAGGGCCTTGGACTGTTTTTCGTCGTTGGGACGGGTGACGAGGAGCTCGTTTTTGGCGTCGTCGAGGGTGACGGTGATCAACGGATGGACCGTCATCTCGAGGGTGCCCTTGGGGCCTTGGACGCGGACCAGGCGCTCGGCGACGGTTACTTTCGCGTTGCCGGTGATGCTGACGGGTTTCTTGCCGATACGACTCATGATTTCACCAATTGTCCTTTATGCCGCGTTCGGGTCCATCGCCTTTAGCTCACGACGCAGAGCAGTTCCCCGCCGACGTTCTGCTCGCGGGCGTTGCGGTCGCTCATCACGCCCTTGGACGTGCTGACCACCGCGATGCCCATGCCGTTGAGAACGTTGGGGAGCTCCTTGGCGCCGCGATAGACGCGCCGGCCGGGCTTGGATTCACGGACGATGTCGTGGATGACCTTGTCGCCGTTCATCGCGTATTTGAGCTTCACGCGGAGCTGGCCCTGGGCGGTGTCCTCGACGGTGTCGAAGTCCTCGATGTACCCCTCGGCCTTGAGCACGTGGGCGATCCCCGTGCAGATCTTGCTGCGCGGGATCAGGACCATTCTGCGTCCGACGCGGTTGGCGTTGCGGATGCGGGTCAGCATGTCCGCGATGGGATCTTGGTTGTTCATCGCCTTTGGATTCTCCACTTCGATTTCATTGCCACGGGCGTGCCGACGGCGCGCCGGGCGCCCCGTCCGGTCCGCCGGATCGTCACCAGCTGGCCTTTTTCAGTCCTGGAATCTTTCCCGCCAGCGCCAGCTCGCGGAGGCTGATGCGGCAGACCTTGAACTTTCGCAGCACACCGCGCGAGCGTCCGGTCAGTTGGCAGCGGTTGTGCGAGCGGGTGGGGCTGGAATCCCGCGGCAGCTTCGCCAGGGCGGCGTAGTTCCGCTCCTTCTTGAGCTTCCGCCGGATGTCGGCGTACTTGGCCACCAATGCCTCGCGGCGCTTCTGTTTTTCCACCCAAGCTGTCGTTGCCATAGTCGTGCTTCCGTTCGATTCGGCGTTGCGTCGGACCTTATTTCTGGGCGCCTTCTTCGCGGAAGGGCATTCCGAACTGCTTGAGCAGCTCTCGCCCGTGCTCCACGTTCCGCGCCGTCGTCACCATCGTGATGTTCATTCCCTGCTGGAACGTCACCTGGGCGCCGTCCACCTCGGGGAAGACCGTCTGTTCGTTGAACCCGAAGTTGTAGTTCCCGGCCTTGTCGAACCCCTTGGGGTCCAGGCCGCGGAAGTCCTTCACGCGGGGGATCGCCAGGGAGATCAGCCGGTCGATGAACTCATACATCCGGTTGCCGCGGAGCGTGACCTTCAGGCCGGTCTCCATGCCTTCGCGGACCTTGAAGTTCGCCACCGACTTGCGGGCCTTGCAGCGGACCGGTTTTTGGCCGGCGATGACCGCCAGCTCCTTCTCGGCCTGCTCCATCTTGGCCTTCTCGCCGCTGGTCATGGCCTTGCCGAGGCCCATCGAGATCACGATCTTCTCGAATCGGGGGACGGCCAGCAGGTTCTTGATCCCCAGCTTTTGTTGCATGGCGGGGGCGAGTTCCTTGTTGAACCGTTCGAGCAGGCGCGGCGTGGGGGCCGGACCCTGAGGCTCGTCGGCGCCGGTGTCGGCGGCGACGGTGGCGGCCGACTTGGGCTTGCGGGCCTTCTTCTCGGCGCCGGCCTTGGGGGCCTGCTTCTTCTTTTCCTGTTTTTCCTGTTCCGACATCGTTGGCCTCATGAGGGCGGCCGGGGGCGCCGCCGTCCAATGTTCACTTCTTCTTGCCCGTTCGCCCGAGATCCCCGCCG
Source organism: Tepidisphaerales bacterium (assembly GCA_038252525.1). Lineage (GTDB taxonomy): Bacteria > Planctomycetota > Phycisphaerae > Tepidisphaerales > Tepidisphaeraceae > JBBSAF01. The sequence continues at coordinate 12,105 of JBBSAF010000028.1, read as the reverse complement.
CTCTTGGCGGCGATGCGGTGCTTGGCGCCGTCGCGGACCTCGAATCGCACCCGCGCGCCCTTGCCGGTGGAGGGATCGACCGGCAACACGTTGCTCATGTGGATGGGGTTGTCCTTGCGGATTCGCCCGCCCTGGGGGTTTCGCTGGTTGGGGCGGACATGCTTCCACACCTGGTTGATGCCCTCGACGACCACGCGGTCCTTGTCGGCGAGGATGCGGAGCACCCGGCCGGTCTTGCCCTTGTCGGCGCCCGCCATCACCATCACCATGTCGCCGCTTTTGATGTATCGTGCCATTGCTTGTGTTCCCAATCCCGCGCTGCCGCGCGTCCGTCCTCAGACCACTTCCGACGCCAGCGAGACGATCTTCATGAAGTTTTTCTCGCGGAGTTCACGGGCGACGGCGCCGAAGATGCGGGTGCCGCGCGGGTTGTTCTCCTTGTCGATCACCACCGCGGCGTTGCGGTCGAACCGCACATAGCTGCCGTCGTTTCGCCGGGTGGGCTGGCGGGTCCGCACGATCACGCAGCGGATGATCTCGCCTTGCTTGACCTCGCCGGCGGGGATGGACTTCTTGACGGCGCAGATGATCACATCGCCGATGGTCGCCACCTTGCGCTTGAACTTGCCCTTGCTCGACGAGCCGCGCAGCACCTTGATGCACATCGCCTGCTTGGCGCCGGTGTTGTCGGCGATGTCCACATACGTCTGTTGTTGAATCATGTTCGCTCCGTCCGCTTCAAGTCATCGCCCGTCGCCACCGACCCACCCGAACCCGCGACGATCATCGCCGCGCCCGGTCCGGGGCCATCGGTTCACCGGCTCTCCGGCGCCTTGCCCGTCATGACCTCTTCGGCCGACATCTGCACCGCCCGCTCCGGCGCCTTGCGGACGATCCGCAGCAGCCGGTGATGCTTGGTTTTGCTGAGCGGGCGGCACTCGGCGATCTCCACCGTATCACCCTCGCGGGCCTCGTTGGCTTGGTCATGGGCGTGGAGCACGGTTCGCCACTTGAGGTACTTGCCGTACTTGGGGTGCTTGGTCTGGTAAGCGACGACGACCTTGATGGTCTTGTCGGCCTTGTCCGACGCGACCACGCCCTCGATGGTCCGCAGCAGCGAACGCGCGGGGGTGGGATCGGTCGTTTGGGTGTTGTTTTCCGCCATGGTTGTTTCCCGGCGACCGGTTCGGTCGCCAATCCTCTCGCGTTATGCGTTGCCCGTCGCCGACGCCTGCGCTTCCCGCTCCGCCAGGACCGTCCTCATCCGCGCGATCTCCTTGCGGGTCTTGCCGAGCTGCGAGGGGTCCTCGAGCTTTTCGGTGACCGCCTGGCTTCGCAGGTCGAACAGATGCCGACGCTTCTCCAGCAGCTCCTGCCGCAGGTGTTCGGTCTCTTTTTCCCGGATTTCCTTGATCGTCATGCTGCACCCGCCAAATCATCGGACTGTATCGCCGCTCACGCCACCGCGTGCTTGCGGATCACGAACCGGCACGGAATCGGCATCTTGTGCGCCACCCGCGCCAACGCCTTCTTGGCCGTTAGCTCATCGACCCCGGCGATTTCGAACATCACGGTGCCGGGCTTCACGACCGCCACCCAATAGTCCGGCTCGCCCTTGCCCTTGCCCATGCGGGTTTCCAGCGGTTTGCTGGAGACCGGCTTGTGGGGGAAGATGCGGATGAAGACGCGGCCCTCGCGGCGCAGATAGTGGCTGCACGCGATACGGCCGGCCTCGATCTGCCGGGCGGTGATCCACGAGGCCTCGCGGGCCTGCAGACCGAACTCGCCGAACGCCACGGTGTTGCCGCGACTGGCGTTGCCCTTCATCTTGCCGCGTTGGCTTTTGCGGTATCGAACCCGCTTTGGCATCATTGGCATGAAACACCCGCCTACTCGTTTCAGTCGTTTCGCCCGGTCGCGATTCCGCGTGCCGGACCTCTCATCAACGCCGCCGAACCGACCTCAGCGTCGTCCGCGACGCAGCGGGCCGCCCGGACGCACATCCGTCTCGAGCACTTCCTCGCCGTACATCCCGCGATAAATCCACACCTTGATCCCGATGGTGCCATAGGTCGTGAAGGCGATGGCGTAACCGTAGTCCACATTCGCCTGCAACGTCGTCAACGGCACCGATCCGGTCGTCTGCTTTTCGGTCCGGGCGATCTCCGCCCCGCCGAGGCGACCGGCCACGCTGATGCGGATGCCCTTGGCGCCCGATCCCATGGTCGATTCCATCCGCTGCTTGAGCACGCGGCGGAAACTCGCCCGTTTCTTTAGCTGTTCGCCGATGGATTCGGCCACAAGCTGGGCATTGAGGTCCGGGTTCTTGATTTCGATGACCTTGATGGGCGCCACTTTGCGCTTGATCATGTCCTCGAGCTGTTCGCGGAGCTTATCGACCTCGGCGCCCTTGGGTCCGATGACCAGACCGGGGCGGGCGGTCTTGATGGTGATCGTGACCTCCTCGCGGGTCCGCTCGATCAGGATATCGCTGACGGCCGCGAACGGCGGTTGGCGATTGAGCTTGCCATCGATGAGCTTGCGGACCTTGAAGTCCTCGACCAGGAAGTCGCCATACGCCGCCTTGGGCGCGTACCAACGGCTCCTCCAGTCCTCGGTGATGCCCACCCGAAACCCAATTGGATTGACCTTTTGACCCATGTGTCTTCCAGTTCTGCGTTTCGCCGCCGAAGCGCGGCGGCCGTCGTTCTAGTTCCGCTGGTCCAGGGCCAGCACGAGGTGGCTGGTCCGCTTGTTGATCGGATACGCCTTGCCGCGATCCTTCGGCTGGAAGCGTTTGATGATCGGACCCGGATCGGCCCACGCCGCCGAGACATAGAGCGTGGCGGTGTCGGCCTCCTGCTCGCCGGCGTTGGCGACGGCCGACTTCAGGACCTTCTCGATCATCATGCTCGCCCGCTGCTTGCTGAATCGCAGGAGGGTGAGCGCGTCGTCCACGTCGCGTCCGCGGATGAGGTCCATCAGCAGCCGCGCTTTGCGCGGCGCGATGCGGGCGAATCGGTGTTTGGCTTCGAATGGCATCGTCATATCCTCAAACTCTGGCCCGAAACTCTGGCCCGTTCGCCACCGGCGAGCGGGCGGATCATCCTCAGGCCGGCGAACCCGTCGCCCCGCTCTTGCGTCCGCTGTGACCGCGGAACGTCCGCGTCGGGGAGAACTCGCCGAGCTTGTGCCCGACCATGTCCTCCTGCACGAACACCTTCAGGAACTTGTTGCCGTTGTGGACCTCGAAGGTGTGGCCCACGAACTCCGGGATGATTGTGCACGCCCGGGCCCAGGTCTTGATGGTCGCCTTCGCCCGGTTCTCGTTCAGCTTCGCCACCTTGACGAACAACTTCTCATCGACGAAGGGGCCTTTTTTCGCGCTTCTGCTCATGATTCACCCGTTGGCGGTTTCGTTCCACTGCCTCGACCGGCGGCGACTTTCCCTCTCGCCGGTCGCACTCATCACTTCTTGTTGACCGTCTGCGGACGCTGCTGATGCGTGCCGAACTTGCGGCGGCGCAGGATCAGCTTCTCGCTGTTCTTCCGCGGGCTGCGGGTGATCCCGCCCTTGCTCAACACGCCCGTCTTGCTCACCGGATGGCGACCGCCGTTGGCCCGGCCCTCGCCGCCGCCCATCGGATGGTCGATCGGGTTCATCGCCTTGGCACGCGTGTGCGGGCGGATGCCCATGTGTCGGCTGCGACCGGCCTTGCCGAGGTTCACGTTGATCCAGTCGAGGTTGCCGATCTGCCCGATGGTCGCCCGGCAGGCGCTCTTGACGCGGCGCATCTCGCCGGAGGGCAGGATGATGACCGACCACTCCCCCTCCTTGGCGCCGAGCCGACCGACGCCCCCCGCCGAGCGCACCAGCTTGCCGCCCTGTCCGGGGTTCATCTCGATGTTGTGGATCTCCAGGCCCGAGGGGATCGCCGACAGCGGCATGCAGTTGCCGATCTCAGGCTCCACGGTCGCGCCGCTGCGGACCTTGGCGCCGACCTGGATGCGGTGGGGCGCCAGGATGTACGCCTTCTCGCCGTCCTCGTACTGGATCAGGGCGATGTGGCACGAGCGGTTGGGATCGTACTCGATCGACTGCACCGTCGCGTCCATGTCGTCCTTGCGGCGCTTGAAGTCGATCATCCGGTACAGGCGCTTGTTGCCGCCGCCGTGATGCTTGGCCGTGATGACGCCGTGGTGGTTTCGTCCGCTCGCCCGGCGCTGACCCTTGGTCAGCGACTTCTCGGGCTTGAACTTCGTCAGCATCTTCCGATAGTCCAGCACGCTGCCGTCGCGGCGTCCGGGACTCGTCGGGTTGTAATTCTTGATCGCCATGATTCGTTTCCCTGCCGCCGGCCGACACGCCGACTAGAACAACTCGATCCGCGAGTTCTCGTCCAACACCACCACCGCCCGCTTCCACTCGGGGGTCTTGCTCACGCGGTACTTCGACCGACGCGGCTTGCCCTTGCGGTTCATCGTCCGCACATCCACCACCTTCACCTGGTAGATCGCCTCGACCGCCTGCTTGATCTGGTGCTTGTTGGCGCCGCTGTGAACCTCGAACGCATAGGCGTTGCGGGTCGCCTGCTGATGCGTGGATTTCTCCGTGATCAGCGGCTTGATGATGACATCCACATTGTCCATGACTCGTCCTTTTCAACCCCGACGCCACGCGCCGGGCCTCGTGTCGGGGCCTACTTCAGCAACTTCTCCAGCCCGTCCCTGGTCATCAGCAGCGTCCGGTTCCGCAGGATGTCCCAGGCATTGAGCTGATCGACCGTCGTCAGCGTCGTGCGGTCCAGGTTGCGGGCCGACCGTTCGATGTTCTCATTCCGTTCGGCCATCGCCAGCAGGCAGCTCCGGTCGATCCCCAGGGCCTTGAACACCACGGCCATCAGCTTGGTCTTGGGCGCCTCCAGGACGATCGAATCCAGCACCCGGATGTCCCGGCTTTGGATCTTGCTCAGGATCGCGCTGTCGCGGGCGCGCCGGCGGGCCTTCTTGGGCATCGCCTGGCGCCAATCCTTGGGACGCTTCTGCTTGGCGTGTCCGCCGCCCTTCTTGATCGGGTTGCGGATGCCGCCGGTGCGGGCGTTGCCGGTGCCCTTTTGGCGGAACATCTTCCGGGTCGAGCCGGCCACCTCGCCGCGGGCGAGCGTCCGAACCGTGCCCTGGCGCTGGTTGGCGTGATACATCACCAACGTCTGCTTCAGCAGGTTCTGGCGGATCGATCCGCCCAGCTTGGCCTCATCGACCTGGACCTTGCCGACCTCTTGGCCGCTCTGGTTGTAAACCGGTACTTCGATCATCGCTGTTCCCGTTGTGCCGTCCGTCGCCCGATCCGCCGGTCAAGGCGAACCCGGCCACGCCGCCGGCTTACTTCGCCTCTTGGTTCCGAATTCTCGCCGTCACGCTCTTGCGAACGAAAAGAAGCCCGCCGTTCGGTCCGGGCAAGGCTCCCTTGATCAAGAGCAAATTGTTCTCGGCGTCGATTTTCACCAGCGGATGGTTCCGCGACGTCACTTGGTCCATCCCCATGCGACCGGCCATGCGGACGCCTTTTTTCGGTTTGCCGCACTGTCCGCGCCACGTCGCCCGCGATGCGATCGAACCGGGCGCCCTGTGCTTGCGTTCGGTGCCGTGGCTGGCCGGCTGACCACCGAAGTGGTGGCGTTTCATGACGCCGGCCGTCCCCTTGCCCTTGCTCGTGCCGATCACGTCCACGTACGTCACGCCGTCGAATGAATCGACCTTCACGGTGTCGCCGGGCTTGCGGTCGGTCGCGCTGGCCAACCGGATCTCCCGGAAGTGGCGAATCGGACCCAAACCCGCCTTGGACGTGTGGCCGATCAGCGGAAACGTGCTGAACTTCGCCTTCACCTCGTCGAAGCCGAGCTGCACCGCGAAATAGCCGTCGCTCTCGGCGGTCTTCACCTGCGTCACGGAGCACGGCCCGGCCTGAACGACCGTCACCGGCACCACCGTGCCGTGTTCGTCGTACACCCGCGTCATGCCGATTTTCTTGCCAATCAATGCTGGGGTCATCTCATCCGGCCAGAGGAGTGTGCGCCACACATCGGCGCCGACTCATGAACCGCTCCGCTGTGGACCGCCGAGGCGGCCCGGAAAATTGCGACAAACTCCCACCGTGACTCGTGGCCATCGAGGTCGAACACCGACCTCGGGGCGAAACGGGTTCTTGGATGAACCCCACGGTCCGGCAACCAAAATGCCCCTTTCGGCAGGGGCACGATTTACAACAAGGGGAAACTACGCCTTGATTTTCACGAACACGCCGGCGGGGATCACGAGGCGATTGAGCGCCTCGACGGTCCGGGCGTTGGGCTCGAAGATGTCGATCACACGCTTGTGCGTCCGCATCTCGAACTGCTCGCGCGACTTTTTGTCGATGTGCGGGCTTCGCAACACCGTGTATCGCTCGATCCGCGTGGGCATGGGAATCGGACCGCACACGCGGGCGTTGGTCCGCTTCGCGTGCTCGACGATGTCCTTCGCCGACGCATCCAACGTGCGGTGGTCATACGCTTCCAAACGAATCCTGATCCGATCGCCGTTCATGCTGTTCCCAATTCCGCCTAAGCCTACGGCCCCTTCCGGGGCAAGCCAAAACGCCTTCACCCCCAAAGGGTGAGCCGAACAATTTACCGCCCCGTCGCCGCATGTCAATACGAAGCAAATAAATATTCGGCGGTCGCGCCCCGATTCCGAGCGCGGCGACCTGGAAAACGGGCGGCGCCGGGGTGGATCAAGTTGATGGTTGGCAGTTGATGGTTGGCAGGAAATCGCGACTGCGCCGCCTCCCCTCTTCACTATCAACCATCAACTGCCAACCATCAACCACCCCTCAAAACATACCCAACTGCAGCATCGCCGCCTCGCTCATCCGGTCCCGGCTCCAGGGGGGATCCCACACCAGCTCCACCTCGGCGCTTTTCACCTCGTCGATCGACTCGATCCGCTGCTCGACCTCCCCCGGCAGTGTCCCGGCCACCGGGCACGCCGGCGCGGTCAGGGTCATCGTCACCTTCACCGTCCGGTCGCCGCGGACGTCGATGGAATAGATCAACCCCAACTCATAAATGTTCACCGGTATCTCCGGGTCATATACAAGCTGTAGGGCCGCAATCACCTTCCCCTCCAATAGCTTGCGCTCGATCGCCGACGCCTCGCCGCCCGCCCCGGCATCGCCGCTTGGCTTCGTCTCTCCGCCGGCGCCCGCCCACGCCTCGCCGCCCACCTCGGCTTTGCCTGACTTTGGCGCCGCCCCTCCGCTGGCCGCCACCGCCGCCTCGGACGCGACCGCTGGCGCCGCATCCGGGGTCAAAGCCGCGTCCTCGGCCGCTCCATTTGTCGACCTTTCGCCAGGCTGTTTGGTTTCTTCGCGCAACGACTCCACCTTCCCCGAATAAGGCAACACCTTCAGACTCACCGTCCGTCCATGCCGTTCATCCACCGCCACCTCTCCCTCCCCCCTCCGCTTCCCGCCCTCTCGGCCCGTGATTACCCCTCTCCTCCCGACAACTGACAACTGGCAACCGACAACTCTCGTATTCGCCCGATCATCCCCGCCAGCCCGTTCCGCCGCTGGGCGGTGATGAACTGGTCCAGCTCGATGCGGCGAAGAAATCCCTCGATGTCGAACGCCAAAATCGCCTCGGCCTTCTGCCCGGAGAACAATTTCTGCATCAGCGCGATCAACCCCCGCACGATCTCGGCGTTGGCGTCCCCCACGAACTCCAGCACCTCCGCCGAACCCGGCCGACGTCGACCCACCACGTACACTTCGCTCATGCACCCCGGAATGCGCGGCGTCACTTTCTTCAGCAGCCCGAACAAATCCGGCAATTTGGCGCCCACATCCAGCAAATACTCATTTCGCGCCGTCCGATCCCCCAATAGGTCGAATATCTCGGCCAATTCATCGGCCACCGCCTCCACCGACGCCCCCGCCGCCGCCGGATAGGCGATCACCCCCCCGCCGCCGACGGTCGAAACGTCCGCCGAACCTCCCGCCGTTGATCCGCCATCCGCGCCTTCCGACGCCCTCTTCGCGGCAACCTTGGCCGCCTCCTTGGCCGACGCCGCCGCCACGATTTCCCGCAGCGCCTCGGTGAGTTGGTCCACCTCGTCGATGGTGTTGTAGACCGACAGCGACGCCCGGATCGTCCCTCCGATCCCCAGCCGGTCCATCACCGGCTGGCAGCAATGGTGCCCCGTCCGCACCGCGATCCCCCGCTCATCCAGCCTCGTCCCGGCATCCAGCGCCGACACCGCCGGCGATTCCAGCACGAACGACAGCACGCTGGCCTTGTTCGTCGCCGTCCCGATCATTCGCAGCCCCGGAACCTTGGACAGTTCTCGCGTCGCGTGGGCGAACACCTTCTCCTCGTGGGCCACGATCCCCGCGAAGCCGACCGACTCCACCCATGCGATCGCCGCCGCCAGCCCCACCGCCCCGGCGATGTTCGGCGTCCCGGCCTCGAACTTGCTCGGCAATCCCGCGTAGGTCGTCTTTTCCAGCGTCACCGTCTCGATCATGTCCCCGCCCCCCTGGTACGGCGGCAGCGCCTCCAGCAGCTCCGTCCGCCCCCACAGCGCCCCGATCCCCGTCGGTCCGAAGAGCTTGTGCCCGCTGAAGACGTAGTAATCGCACCCGATCTCCGCCACATCCGTGGGGAAGTGCGCCACCCATTGCGCCCCGTCGATGAGGATCCTCGCCCCCGCCGCGTGCGCCAATTCCGTCAGCATCCTGGCGTCGTTGATCGTCCCCAGGGCATTGGACAGGTGCGTCACCGCCACCAGCTTGGTCTTGGAGTTCAGCAACCGTCGATAGGCCTCGATGTCCAACTCCCCCGCGTCGTTGATCGGGATCGCCCGCAGCGTCGCCCCGCTCGCGGCGCACGCCATCTGCCAAGGCACGATGTTCGAGTGATGCTCCATCGTGGAAATGAGGACCTCGTCGCCGGCCGACAGCATGGCCCGTCCATATCCCGCGGCCACCAGGTTGATCGCCTCGGTCGCCCCGCGGGTGAAAATCACCCCGCGGGCATCGGGCGCGCCGATGAAACGCGCCACCGTCTTCCGGGCCGATTCGTACGCCTCGGTCGCCGTCTGGCTCAGTTCGTACACGCCCCGGTGGATGTTGGCGTTTTCGCATTCGTAATATCGCTTGATCCGCGCGATCACCGGCGCCGGCTTCTGCGTCGTCGCTCCGTTGTCCAGATAAACGAGTTTCCGCCCGTGCCATCGCGTCGAGAGGATGGGGAACTCCCCCCGCACCCGCTCGATGTCGAACGGTTCGACCTTCATTCCCCCCCCGATTTCATCGTGCCGCTTCATTGTGGGCGCCCAGGTCGGTGATCCTCAGGTCCTGCGGCAGGTTATGACGCGCCGCCATCAAATCCTCGAGGCGCTGCCGCACCGCCTCCACCTTCATCCGCCGCGTCACGTCCGCCGCGAAGGCATAGCTCAACAGATGCCGCGCCGACTCCGCCGAAACCCCGCGCGATCGCAGATAAAACACCATCTCCTCATCCACCGGCCCGGTCGTGCTGCCGTGCGTGCATTTGACATCGTCGGCGTAAATCTCCAGGGCCGGCTGGCTGTTCATCACCGCGTCATCGCTCAAGAGCAGCGACTTGTTGGTCTGCTTGCTGTCGGTCTTCTGGGCGTCCTTCTGCACGAAGATCTGCCCCTTGAACACGCACGTCGATTTGCCGTCCAGCACATGCTTATACAGCTCGTGGCTCGGGCAATTCGCCTTTTCGTGCCGCAACAGCGTGTGGTTGTCGCAGTGCTGCGTCCCCCCCAGGACCACCAGCCCGTTGATCGTCGCATCCGCGTATTCCCCCCCCATCCACACGTTCACATCGTTCCGCGTCAGCTTCCCACCCACCGTCGCGGCGTGCGAGATCAGCCGCGCCCGCGAATCCAGGAAGGTCTGCGTCGTCGAGACGTGATACGCCCCGGTCGTCTCCTGCTGCAGCCGCGCGTGGGCGATCCGGCTGTCGGGCGCCCCCACGATCTCCGTCACCGCGTTGGTCCAATAGGTCCCCTCGCCGCCCCCGGCGTAGCTCTCGACGATGCTGCATTCGCTGTTCTCACCCGCCACCACCAGCACCCGCGGATGGCTCACCGTCGCCGTCCCCCCCGCCATCGTCACGAACAGCAGATGGATCGGTCCCTCCACCGTCACCCCGCGCCCGAGTTCCACCATCGCCCCCTGGTCGATCATCCCGGTGTTGAGGGCCACGAACGGGTTGTCCTCGATTTTCGCATGACGCCCCAAGTGGCCCTCGACCGCCTTCGCCCGCGACTCCAGCGCCTCGCACAGCGACCCCGCCCATGCGCCCTTGCCCAGCTGTCCCCGCTTGGACCACTGCGGCATGAAGTGCCCGTTGACGAACACCAATTCCGCCGCCGCCTGGTCCTTGAACGAATATTCCTCGACCCATTTCCGCGCCGCCGCCGAATCATCCACCTCGGCCGGCGAAAACACCGTGTTGGCGATCGGCGCCACATTGGTGAACCGCCACGCCTCGGTTTTGCCATTCGGGAACCCCACCTCCCCGAACCGCTTTTGCCCCTTGGCGCGCAATTCGTCCAGCCACGCCGTCCCCCCCCCGCACGCGCGCTGAACGACCTTGAAGTTCTCCATATCCCGATCCATCCGTCGTGCCATCCGCGTCATCGCTTCTCCCATCCCCTCCGCCTACTTCCCCTCCGCCTACCGCCTACTGCCCACCGCCTACCGTCTTCCGCCAACTATCAACTATCAACCACCCACTGTCTCCCGATCCACCCACTCATACCCCCGCGCCTCGAGCTCCAGCGCCAACTCCTTCGGCCCGCTCTTGACGATCCGCCCATCCATCATGACATGCACATGGTCGGGCACCACATAATCCAGCAGCCGCTGATAGTGCGTCACCAGCAATATCCCGCGATCGGCGTCCTGCTGGTGCAATTTGTTGATCCCGTTGGCCACCACCTTCAGGGCGTCGATGTCCAGCCCGCTGTCGGTCTCGTCCATCAAGGCGAACTTCGGGTTCACCACCGCCATCTGGAAAATCTCGTTCCGCTTCTTCTCCCCCCCGCTGAACCCCTCATTGACCGCCCGGTTCATGAAGCTTTGGTCCATTTCCAGCAGGTTCATCTTCTCCTTGACCAGCTTCAGGAACGACACCGCGTCCAATTCCGCCTCCCCCCGGTGCAGCCGGATCGCGTTCACCGCCGCCTTCAGAAAATAGCTCGTGGACACCCCCGGAATCTCCACCGGGTACTGGAACGCCAGGAACATCCCCTCCCGCGCCCGTTCCTCGGCCGACATTTCCAGCAAATCCTTTCCCTCGAACATCACCGTCCCCCCCGTCACCTCATAGGTCTCCCGACCGGCCAGCACCTGGCACAGCGTGCTCTTGCCCGAGCCGTTCTTGCCCATGATCGCGTGGATCTCCCCCCGGTCCACCGTCAGATCCACGCCCTTGAGGATCTCGCGCCCCCCCGGCCCCGCCACCTTCGCCTGAAGATTCCTGATTTCCAGCATCGCCATCATGTGTTCCATACTCGGGCATCTAGCCCGTCAAACCGTCACTCCCGAATCAAACAATCGCGGCTCCGGCAATGGCTCCTCGTCCTTCTCATTCCAGATGATGAACGATTCGAGCAACAGCCGGCCCTGCCGCGCCGCCTTCTCATAGGTTTCGCCATGGGTGTGGGCATGGTCGAACTCCGGCAGCGTGACGACATACACCTGGTCCTCATCCGACCATTGGATCACCATGCTGTATCTCGGCCTCACCGCCGCCGCGCCAGCGACTCGATCCTTGCCGCCACCTGTTCCTCCTGATACCGCTTGGCGTCGCTTCCGTCCTTGCCCGACAGAATCACTTCCGCGTCGGCCAGCGGATGGAACCATTTCGTGTGACTGCCTTTTCCCGGTCGGCATGTGAAGCCCGCCTTTCTCAACATCCCCTTCAATTCCCTGATCTTCTTCGGCAAGGCCAATCCCGCCCCTCAACCCACCGATCCCTCCAGGCTCACCCCCAGCAGTTTCTGTGCCTCCACCGCGAACTCCAT
>JBBSAF010000027.1:0-15782 GCA_038252525.1 Tepidisphaerales bacterium | reverse complement strand
CTGGATGCGTTCCGCCCGGAGGTGCTGATGATCTCGGCGGGTTTCGACGCCCACGCCGACGATCCGCTGGCGGACATCGAACTGACCGAGGATGCGTTCGAGTCGATCACGCGGCTGCTGGTCGAGGTGGCCGACCGGCACTGCCGCGGGCGGGTGATCGGCACGCTGGAGGGGGGCTACAACCTTCGCGTGCTGGGGCGAAGCGTCGTGCGGCATTTGCAGGGAATGTATCCATGAATCAGTCCAAAACCGTCCGGAATCGCGTGATCGTCGATGCCCATCTCGATCTTGCCTATGCCGCTCATGTCGGGCGCGACGTGACGCTCCCGGCGGCCGGGCAGGCGCGCGACGAGATGGGGATTCCGTCGGTGGGGCTGCCGGATCTGCGCCGCGGCGGAGTGAAATTGATATGCGCCACGATCTTTTGCGAACCCAGGAGCGTCGAGCGACCGGGATACACCGATGCCCGGGGGGCGTTCGATCAGGCGAAGGCGCAACTGGATTTCTATTCGGCCCGACAGCGCGACGGGTCGATGCGGTTCGTGCGGACGGCGGCGGAGCTGGGGCGGATCGGGGACTCGGGGGCGCTGGATGCCATTTGCCTGCTCGAGGGCGCCGACCCGATCCGAACCCCCGATGATCTGCCGTGGTTCTTCGAGGCCGGCGTGCGGATCATCGGCATGGCGTGGAAGCGGACGCGATTCGCCGGCGGGACCGGTGAGCCTGGGCCGCTCAGCGACGAGGGCCGGATGCTGGTCGCGGCGATGGACGAACTGGGGATGATCCACGATGTGTCTCATCTGGCCGAGGAATCGTTTTGGGAATTGTTGGACCGCACCGACGGGGCGGTGATCGCGTCGCACAGCAATTGCCGGGCGATCGTGCCGGGTGATCGTCAACTGTCCGATGAGATGATCCTGGCGCTGGCGAAGCGCGACGGGGTGATCGGAATCAACTTCTTCGACCGCTTCCTGATTCCGCCGGATGAATACAAGACCCGGCGGACGACCTTGGGGGATGTGGCGCGGCACATCCGGCACATCGCGGACCTGACGGGATCGGCGCGGTATGTCGGGTTGGGCACGGACATGGATGGCGGGCTGGGACAGGCGGAAATCCCGGAGGAAATCGCCACTTCCGCGGACCTGGGGAAGGTGGGCGGGGCGCTGGCGGAGGCGGGATTCGGCGACGGCGACATCGACGGGATCATGGGCGGAAACTGGCTGGGGTTCTTCAACCGCGCCCTGCCGGACGCGCGGGGAGCATGATCCATCCGATGGAATTGCGCGGCGCGACGATCGACGATGTGGAGCGGGTGCTTCCGATGGTGCGCGCTATTTGCGCCCTGCACGAATCGTGGGATCCGGCCAAGTACGGGTTCATCGAGCGCCCCGAGGAGCGATACCGCAAATGGCTGGGCGATCGCGCGGCCGACCCGCGCAGCGCGTTTTTCGTGGCGGAGAACGACGCCGGCGAATTGGTCGGTTTCATTGTCGGGACCGTCGAGCGCGAGATCCCGGTCTATCGGTTGGCGGAGTTCGGATTCATCCACGATCTGTGGGTGGCGCCCGATTACCGCAACGAGGGGGTCGGACGGCAACTTTCGATGCTTGCGGTCGAGCGGTTCCGGGGGATCGGCGTGTCGCAAATCCGCCTGGACACCGCCGCGAACAACGAGGCGGCGCGGAATCTGTTCGGCCAGTGCGGGTTCCGGGCGGCGACGGTGCAAATGCTGCTGGAGATCGAATCCCCCACCGAGGATTGACGCAAATGGCCGGGAAAATCATCTGTCTGTGTCCGTCGCCGGCGCTGCAGCGGTCAATGACGTTCGATTCGCTGACGCTGGATGCCGTCAACCGCGCCGCGTCGGTGCGCGTGTACGCCTCGGGCAAGGGGATCAACGCCGCGCGGGTGGCGCGGACGCTGGGCGAATCGCCTGTGTCCATGGGATTCGCCGGCGGCGAGACCGGGCGGTCGATGCTGGAGGCGATGGACACCGAAGGGCTGGAACACGATTTCGTCGAGGTCGAATCACCGTCCCGCGTGTGCCTGACGTTGGTGGATCACGCGCGGGGGCACGCGACGGAACTGGTCGAGGAATCGAAGGTCGTCGCGGCCGAGGAGTGCGAACGCTTGATCGAGCGGTTGGCCGCGCGATTGACCGGGCGATGGGCGGGGGCGGCGGTGGTGATCCTCACGGGGTCGTTGCCGCCGGGAGTGCCGACGGATTTTTACGCGCGCTGCACGAGGTTGGCCAAGGGCGCGGGGGCGGCGGTGATCCTGGACGCCCGCGGGGCGGCGCTGAGCGCGGCGCTGGCGGAGAGGCCGGAGGTCATCAAGCCCAACGAGTCGGAATTGGGGGAAACCGTCGGGCAAACGATCGGAAACGATGATGATCTTCGGCGCGCGATCCACACCGCGGTGGCCGGAGGACCGGCGTGGGCGTTGGTGACGCGCGGGTCGCGCGGGGCGGTGCTGTCGGATGGGAAGTCGTTTTGGGAACTGCCCAGCCCGCGGGTGCCGGTCATCAGCGCCATCGGGTCGGGCGACTCGGTGGCCGGCGGACTGGCGGTGGGCTTGGCGCGGGGGCGGGGGGTTGTGGAGGCGGCGCGGCTGGGGATCGCGTGCGGCGCGGCCAACGCCATGACCAGCCTGTGCGGCGAGGTGCATCCCGAGGATGTCGAACGCCTGCTGGGGCGAATCGAAGCGCGAAAATGGGACTGAGCGTCGAATCAACCCCTTGTTCACCGTTCGCGGGCATCCTGGTTCCGCCGACGTGATTCGCCGAAGGCGCCTCGTCCGGTTGGGCGGGTTCGCCTTGGCAGGGTTCGCGTTGACACAGGCTCGCTTTGACACTTTGGCCGCCGGTGGTAGATTATCCACCCCATACGGTGGCTGTAGCTCAGTTGGTAGAGCGCCAGGTTGTGGTCCTGGACGTCGCGGGTTCGAGTCCCGTCAGTCACCCTTTCATTCCCCGGTTGCCCGTCGGCGAGGCGTCCGGCCCGCGCAGTTCGGCCGGCGATCGGCGTTCATCGGCATGTTGACCAAACGAATCATCCCCTGCCTGGACGTCGACCGCGGGCGGGTGGTCAAGGGCGTCAAGTTCTTCGACCACGTGGACGCCGGCGACCCCGTCGAGCAGTCCAAGCGATACCAAGCCCAAGGCGCCGACGAGTTGGTTTTCTATGACATCACCGCCAGCCACGAGGGCCGCGACATCATGGCCGACCTCGTGCGGCATGTGGTGGAGGAAATCTTCATGCCACTGACGGTGGGGGGGGGCATCCGCACGCTCGACGACGCCACGCGGCTCATCCAGGCCGGCGCCGAAAAGGTCAGCCTCAACAGCGCCGCCGTGAAACGTCCGGGGTTGATCGCCGAGGTCGCCGGCAAGTTCGGTCGCTGCGCCACCGTGCTGGGGCTGGACGCCAACCGCGTCATGGTCGATGGCGTCGAGAAATGGCGCGTGTTCCTCAATGGGGGGCGGATCGACACCGGCATCGACGTGATGGCGTGGGTGAAACAGGCCGAGTCGCTCGGCGCCGGGGAGATCGTGCTGAATGTCATGAACGCCGACGGCACCACGACGGGCTATGATCTGGAGATGACCGCGGCCGTGAGCAACGCCGTGAAAATCCCCGTCGTCGCCAGCGGCGGCGCCGGAGGCCCCGAGCATATGGTCCGCGTCCTCACCGAAGGTCATGCCGACGCGGCGTTGGCGGCCAGCATCTTCCACTTCGGGCACTACACCGTCGCCCAAGTGAAGGACCACCTCGCCAACGCCGGCGTGCCGGTGCGGAGGATTTGACACGTTTTTTTCCACGGAGAATCCCATGCCCATTTACGAATACGTTTGCGGGAAGTGCCACGCCAAGTTCGATCATCTGGCCCGTTCCATGAACGCCCCGGCCTCGGTCGAATGCCCCGAATGCGGCTCGAAGAAGACGGAAAAGGCGTTCAGCGTCTTCGCCGTCGGCGCCGAATCCCAGTCCCCCTCCGCCGGCGGCGCGTGCGACATGAACGGCGGCTGCGGCGGATGCTGCGGCGACGGCGCCTGCGACATGGATTGACGCCGCCGGGTTCCGCTCCCCGCCGTGGCGAGGGCGACATGTCCAATGCCGTCAACTTGAGGATGCACCGCCGTAGGTGGCGGAAGGCGCCTCGCCGCCGCCTCCCATCGCCGTCACCGCTGCGAGGCGTTGCCAAGGCGTCGGGGGTGGGCGTGACGGGGTTGGCTTCGATCGATCGCGAAAGACGGATATAACCATCGGCACGTCGCCCGGCGCCGCCGGGGCCGGGGCGATGAGTTCCCGTGGGCGACGATTGATCGGGGATGAGCCATTCCGATTCAGCCGCACGACATCCTTGCCCTGGCCGAGCCGTTCACCACGGCGGTGCTCCTGTCGATTCTCGGGCTGCTGGTGGCCGTCAGCGTGCTGTTCAGCCGCGCCGTCGACCGCCTCGGCGTGCCCATCGTGCTGCTGTTTCTGGTGCTGGGGATGATCGGCGGGACCGAGGGCATCGGACGGATCGACTTCACCGACTATTCATTGGCCGTCCGCATCGGCACGATGGCGCTGGTGCTGATCCTCTTCGACGGCGGGCTGAACACCTCGCTGGGCGCCATCCGCCGGGTGCTCTATCCGGCCACCACGCTCGCCACCGTCGGCGTCGTTCTGACCGCCGCCCTCATCGCGCTGTTCGCCCGGCTCTTCGGACTGCCTTGGCAGCCGGCGCTGCTCCTGGGCGCGGTCGTCAGCTCCACCGACGCCGCCGCCGTTTTCGCCGTGCTCCGTGGGGGGCGATTGCAACTGACCGACAGGCTCGCGCGGACCATCGAGGTTGAATCGTGCGTCAACGACCCGATGGCCGTCATTCTCACCACGTCCATGGTGCAGGTGATGGCGACGTCATCATCCGGCGGCGCCATGGGGTGGGGGATGCTGTGGGCCGTCCCCACCCAACTGGTGATCGGGGGCGCCGTCGGCGTGGGATTCGGATTCCTGGGGCGCGTGGTTTTGCGCCGCGTGCAACTGACCACCGGCGGGCTGTACCCGGCCTTGACCCTCGCCATCGCGTTTTTGTCGTTCGGGTTGGCCACCCTCGCCTACGGGAGCGGGTTCCTCGCGGTTTTCGCCACCGCAGTCGTCCTGGGCAACGGCCCGATGCCTTATCGCAACGGCTTGACGCGAATCCACGACGCCTTGGCGTGGCTCAGCCAGATCGCCATGTTCCTGATGCTCGGGCTGCTCGTCACGCCCTCCCGATTGCTCGGTGTCGCCTTGCCGGGGCTGGGCGTGGGGCTGGCGCTGGCGTTCGTCGCCCGACCGTTGGCGGCGATGCTGTGCCTGGCGCCGTTCCGTTTCCCGTTGCCGCACATGCTCTACGTCGGCTGGGTGGGACTGCGCGGCGCGGTGCCGATCATCCTGGCGACGTTTCCGGTGCTCGCCGGCGTGCCCGGCGCCGACCGAATCTTCGATCTGGTCTTTTTCATCGTCGTCGTCAGCAGCCTCGTCCCCGGCGCCACCATCCGCTTCGTCACCAAGGCCATGGGGCTGACCGTGCCCGAGAAGCCGATCCCGGCGGCCATCATGGAAATCTCCACCGCCTTCAGCCTCGACGGGGAGATCACGTCCTATCAAATCGACCCGACGTTGGCCGTGTGCGACGCCAAATTGTCGGAGATCGACTTCCCCGAAGGCGCGTCGGTGGTGCTGATCGTCCGCGGCAGCCAACTCTTGCCGGCCAAGGGTCACACGACCTTGCAAAGCGGCGACCACGTTTATCTGTTCACCCACGCCCAGGACCGTCCGTTCATCGAGCTGCTCTTCGGCGCCCAGGAAAGGTGAGCGGCGATTGCGTGCCTCGCCCGCCCCCGGCCCCATGAACCTGTATGCCTCGGCCGCCCCCGGCCCCGTGCACCCGTGTGCCTCGGCAGCACCCGCCGCCGGATGGGCAAATCAAAGGAATCGGGCGTCGTCCAAGCCCCGATTTCGGGGGCGCTGTGAGGAGGGTTCGAGTCACGTGCGTTGCCGCGCCCGGAAACGCCGCACCGCACCCCATGCTTTTTTTATGATTGCGGAGACTCGGGACGGCCGGCGCCCCGTTGCCTCCCCGGGTTCACGACGCCCCGATCGCGGCATATACCTTGCCGCGCCGTTGCAACCAATCCAGATCGCCGCTTCGGGCGTGGACCTCGACTTGTCGCAACAATTCGACCACCGAGGACTCGTACACCGGTTCCGACGGGTCGGCGTCGGGAATGACGGCCTCGACCTCCACCGCGACCACCAACCGATCGGTCCGAACCCAGCGCGTTCGCTTCACTCGTTTTCCGGACAGTTGCATCGGCTCACCCCTCGTAAAAGTGGACGGTGACCAACTTGGCCACATCCGCCCCCACCAGATGCGACCAGACGACTTTCACCTCGACGCCATCAGCGAGCGCTTCCCACGCCTCGATGGCCGGGTTGGGTGTGGCGCCGGGAAACTCCGCCAGCAAGGTGGCGTGTTCCATGCCCTCCACCAATTGCCATTCCAAGATGCCCCGCTCATCCAATCGCTCCGCGGCGTGCTGGCCGACGACGTATCGCCCTTGCATCACCAACCTGCGGATCGCTTTGAACAGCCGTCCGGTTGGCATGGCGCGATTGTATCACCGTCGCCGCGCGACCGGAATATGCGACAGTGACATGTTCCCCCAAAACGCGGAATATCGTTGACCTGCGACCCCACTCCGGTGCATAATGACATCATGGCCCGGTTCCGCCTTCAAAGTCTCGGGGAACTCGCGCGGCAGATGCTGTTCGCATCGCCGGGGGTTCGGCTTCGCCAGATCGACGCCGCCGAGGCCCTCCTTCACGACATCGAGTCGGCCAAGGCGTATCCGCCGGACTTCATCATCTATCGCATCACCGGCTATCGCCCCAAGGAGACCGACGGCAACCTCTTGACGGGATTGGCTTTGCGCCACGACCTGGGGTTGCTGATCGAGCAGGTCGCCGATTCGCTCGATCTTCGGACGGTCGATCTCGCCGAACCGGTGCTTTCGCTCGACGAGGTGACCGAGCGATTCAACGTCACCAGCAAAACCATCCAGCGCTGGCGGCGCAAGGGCTTGGCGGCTAGGCGGTTCCAGTTCCCCGACGGCAAGCGTCGCGTGGGATTTTTGCTTTCCACGGTCGAGCGCTTCCTGCGGGCCAATGGCGAGCAGGTGGCGCGTGGCGGCAATTTTTCGCAGGTGGATGACGTCGAGCGCGATGAGATTCTTCGCCGGGCGCGTCGGTTGGCGACGATGTGCCATTGCTGCCGGCACGAGATCGCCCGTCGGATCGCCCGCACGCTCAACCGCTCGCCGCTGACGATCCTGCACACCGTCAAGAAGTTCGACGATGAGCATCCCGACCAGGCGATTTTCGCCGAGGCGGCGGCGGACCTCGACCCCGGGGACCGACTGACCGTCGTTCGCGGGCACCGGCGCGGGGTGCCGATCCGGGCGCTGGCAAGGCGGATCTGCCGGTCGCGCGCCGAGGTGTATCGGATCATCCTCGAAGAGCGCCTCAACCGCTTGTTGAAAAAGAAGATGCGGTTTTTCGACGACCCGCTTTACCATCAGGCCGATGCCACCGACGTGGTCGCGGCCATCGCCCGGGCCGAGGCGCTGCCGGAACCGGCGACCGAGCCCAACCGCATTCCCCGCGATCTACCCGCCTATTTGCGCGAGCTGTACCGGGTGCCGCTTCTGACCCCCGGCGGCGAGCGCGGTTTGTTTCTCCAGCACAATTTCCACAAGTACCAGTTCATTTCGCTTCGCCGGCGGGTGGATGTGGCATCGGCGCGGGCGCGGGATCTGAACCGGTTGGACAGCGCTTTGCGCCGGGTGATCGAGTCGCGCAATGCCTTGGTGGCCGCGAACTTGCGGTTGGTGGTGAGCGTGGCCAAGAAACACCTTCGGCCGGGGCTGGACCTGATGGAATTGGTCTCCGAGGGGAACCTGATTTTGCTCCGGGCGGTCGATTCGTTCGACATGCACCGGGGAACGCGATTCAGCACCTACGCGACATTGGCATTGATGAAAGGATTCGCGCGGAGCGTGCCGCAGCTCATGCGACCGACCAGGGCGGTTTCGGCCGATTCGCAAGTGCTGGATGGCATTGAGGATAGCGATCGCGGCGGGGATGTATCGCGCTGGATCGACCGGGAGCAGGTGGGACAACTGTTGAGTTTGCTGAACGCGCGGGAACGGGGGGTTTTGGCGGCCCACTACGGTCTGGACGGGGATCGGGGGGCGCGGACGTACGAGCAACTCGGGGCCGAGTTCGGTTTGAGCAAGCAGCGGGTGCGTCAGATCGAGCAAGCGGCACTGGCGAAGCTTCGCGCGGCGTCGTTGAACTGAATACAACGTTAATTTGAAAAGGGGGATCGCCGGGTGAACGGTTGTTCCACCCGGTGCAGTGGCATTGCCACCGCCGGGGCGACATACGCAGGATAGGGGCGTCGTGGGGTACACGGCGACCACGGTTGGCGGCGGCATGGACGAAAACCGGAGCAAGCGGGGCACAGGCTCTGTGGGGAAAATAGGGACCATGGTTGGCGGCGGCACGGACGGACACCGGAATACGCGGGCCGCAGGCGCGATGCGGAAAACGGGGATGCGGGTGGGAAAAAACCGGGGGCGATGACGCAACACACGCCATCGCCCCGGTGCCGCAACATTGGATTCATCCCATGATTCGCGGACGATGGCCCACTGGGGCGGGTGGCGCAACACCGCTGCCGGCTTTCTGTTTATAAGTTATTTCATAATCATGGTTTATGAGTATTCCTGCGGCCCATGGGGAGCGATGGTCGATGGTGGACACCTGAAAAACCTTCCCGGATTCACATTGGGTTGGCGGGCGGGATGCCCGCCAGGGCGGACGTGATAGCCGCCGGGGCGGGCGGACGGCGGGCGGGCGACGGGGTGGAGGATGGGGGAGACGATGGGTGGACAAGCGGGGAGACGTCGGGGGAGACGTCGGGGGACGACGGGTGGATGCCCCCGAGATGAGGGGGGAGACGACGGCGCGGACTCTGGATGATGACGGGTGAGTTGCAATCGGGGAGGGGGCAAGTACGATACGAGGCTTGGCGAAACGGTCCGCATGGGCGCCGAAGGTTCGCCATGGGTCGAAAACAAGCACGTTGAAACGAGCGCGAGGTAGTCATGGCGGAAAACCAGGACGGCGAGGCCGTCATCGAGGAAAAAGAGACGTTCCAGTATGCGGTGTCGATCGAGGAGGCCGGGCCGAGCACCAAACGGGTGTCGGTGGAGATTCCGGCGGATCGGATCGCGTCGAAGCTGGATGAGCAGTTCAAGGAGCTTCGGCATGAGGCGGCGATCCCGGGCTTCCGGCCGGGGCACGCGCCGCGGAAACTGATCGAGAAACGATTCAATGAGGATGTTCGCGATCAGGTTCGTCGGGCGCTGGTGTCCGAGAGCTACGAGCAGGCGGTCGAGTCCAACAAGCTGGACGTGATCGGCGAGCCGGAGTTCGACAAGGCCGACGAGATCAAGCTGCCGGGGTCGGGATCGCTGAAATACAGCTTCCTGGTCGAGGTCCAGCCGGTGATCGCGCTGCCGGACATGGCGGGTCTGAAGGTCAAGAAGCCGAAGGTCGAGGTTGGCGAGGAGGACGTGGACCGGGCGCTTAAGAATCTGAGCGAGCAGCAGGGGACGCTGGTTCCGGTGGAGGATCGTGGCGCCGCCGAGGGGGATTACCTGACGGCGGACGTGCATGTGAAGCACGAGGGGAACGTCGTGGCCCACCAGCACGACGCGGCGATCGTGGCGCGTCCGGCGCGGCTGGGCGGGATCATGATCGAGGATCTGGCGGCGAAGGTGTCGGGGATGAAGGCCGGGGAGACGCGGACGATCGAGGCCAAGGCGCCGGAGTCGCATGGCAACGAGGCGATCCGGGGCAAGGATGTTCAGATCGAGGTGTCGCTGAAGGACATCAAGAAGCTCGAGCCGCGCGAGATCAACGACGAGTTCATCAGCGAATTGGGGATGGACTCGGTCGAGGAGCTTCGCAAGGAGATGCGCGAGCAGCTTTTGTTGCGGATCGCCGAGGACGCCAAGCAGGCGATGCGGACGCAGTTGAGCAATTTCCTGCTGGACAACATCCAGATGGAACTGCCCGAGAAGCTCTCGGCGCAGCAGGCCGACCGGGTGGTGAACCGCCGGGGAATGGACCTGTTGATGCGCGGGGTGGCGCGGGAGCAGGTGGAGGCGAACATCGAGGCGCTGCGCGGCGGGGCCAAGGAGGAGGCGAACCGGGAACTGAAACTGTTCTTCATCCTGCAGAAGATCGCCAAGGAGCAGGGGATCGAGGTCGATGAGTCGGAGTTGAATGGTCAGATCGCCATGCTGGCGGCGCAGCGGGGTCGCCGGCCGGAGAAGATGAAGCAGGAGATGGCCAAGGACGGGACGCTGGCCAATTTGTTCCTGAAATTGCAGGAGCAGAAGGCGGTGGACAAGCTGCTGGAGAGCGCGACGATCGAGGAGGTCGATCTCAAGCAGTTGCAGACCGAGCAGGCGGCGGCGGCGGAGAAGCCGGCCGGCGAGGCGCCCGCGGCGGGATGACGGGTTGATGATGAACCGCGCGGCGATGGGGCCGCGGCGCGGGGATGGGATCGGACGAAGTGGCCGGGACCGCGGCGCCTTTCGGGGTGCGGGCGATTCCGGCCACCGTTCCAAACGGACGACGCTCATGGCGAAGATCACGGCGCCGAAGGGGTTCGAGGACATCTTGCCGGTCGACGCGGGTCGATGGCGTGCGGTCGAGGCGATCGCGCGTCGGGTGGCGGGACTGCACCGGTTCGGGGAGATCCGCACGCCGATTCTTGAGCGGTCGGAGCTGTTCCACCGGGGGGTGGGGGAGACGACGGACATCGTCCACAAGGAGACGTTCACGTTCACCGACCGCGGCGGGGAGTCGATGACGCTTCGCCCCGAGGGCACGGCGGGGGTGGCGCGGGCGGTGATCGAGCGTGGACTATTGAACGACGCCGGGGCGCGGGTGAAGGTTTATTATATCGGCCCGAACTTCCGCTATGAGAAGCCGCAGAAGGGGCGGTTGCGTCAACATCATTAATTCGGGGCCGAGGCGTTCGGGGTGGCGGGGGCGGAACAGGATGTCGAGTGCATCTCGCTGCAAATGGAGTTTTACCGGGCGTGCGGGCTACGGGATTTGAGCCTGAGGATCAACAGTTTGGGGGACGGGGAATCCAAGGCGCGGTATCGCGAGGCGCTGGTGGCGCATCTGACGCCCAAGCGGGACTCGTTGGGGGAGGATTCGCAGCGGCGGCTGGTGGACAATCCGCTGCGGATTTTGGATAGCAAGGATCCGCGGGACCGGGCGGCGTGCGAAGGCGCCCCGTCGGCGGGCGATTCGCTGTCGGAGAAGTCGCGGGGCCATTTCGAGCGGGTGAGGACGCTGCTGTCGGCGATGGGGATGGCGTTCGAGGTGGATGCGACGCTGGTGCGCGGGTTCGACTATTACACCGAGACATTGTGGGAGGTGACGGCCGGCGGGCTGGGGTCGCAGAACGCCATCGGCGGCGGGGGGCGATATGACAACCTGGTCGAGAGCCTGGGAGGTCGGCCGACGCCGGGGGTGGGGTTCGGCAGCGGGTTGGAGCGACTGCTCATCGCGCTGGAGGCGCAGGGGGTGGCGGTGGACGGCGGCGGGGAGCCGATGGTGTATCTCATCAGCCAGAATGACGCGGCGCGGGATGCGAACATGGGGTTGCTCGCGGAATTGCGGCGATCGGGGATCGCGGCGGAGATGGATCTGGCGGGGCGATCGGTGAAGAACCAATTCAAGGTGGCCGACCGCGAGGGGGCGGCGGCGTGCGTGGTGGTGGGGGAGAGCGAGCTATCCACCGGGACGGTGACGATCAAGGTGATGGCCGGCGGGGAACAATCGGTGGCGCCGCGCGGCGAGGCGGCGGGGCGGCTGGCGGCGCTGCTTGGCGGGAAGCGGGTTTTCAACGCGCATGGGTTGGATGGGGTAGGTTGTAAGCTGTAAGCGGACGATGTGCGGGGGGGTAAATGACCTTTCGATGCGGCGGTGCGGGGGAGTGCGGCGATGCTGTTCGCTGAAAAGTGAGGGATTGACCATGGCGCTGGCGGAGACCGACATCGAGGCGGCGAGGCGGATGCGGGAGGGGTGTCGGCGGCTGGAGGGGGAGCTGGCGAAGGTGATCGTGGGGCAGCGCGAGGTGATCGAGCAGGTGCTCATCGCGCTGCTGTCGCGGGGACACTGTTTGATGCAGGGGGTGCCGGGGCTGGCCAAGACGCTGCTGGTCTCGACGTTGGCGCGGGCGACGAATTTGTCGTTCAGCCGGGTGCAGTTCACGCCGGATTTGATGCCCGGCGACATCACGGGAACGGACATTTTGCAGGAGGACGCCGAGACCGGTCGGCGGCGGCTGGAGTTCCAGGAGGGACCGGTGTTCGCCAATTTGTTGTTGGCCGACGAGATCAACCGGACGCCGCCGAAGACGCAGGCGGCGCTGTTGCAGGCGATGGGCGAGCGGCAAGTGACGGTGGGGTCGCACACGCTGGCGCTTCCGGATCCGTTTTTCGTGTTGGCGACGCAGAACCCGCTGGAGCAGGAGGGGACGTATCCGCTGCCGGAGGCGCAGTTGGATCGGTTCATGTTCATGGTGAAGGTGGGGTATCCGACGCGCGATGAGGAACTGGAGATCCTTCGGCGGACGACGGGGACGGGCGGGGGGGCGATCGAGCGGGTGATGGATGCGCCGGGGCTGGTGGCGATGCAGGAACTGGTGCGCCGCGTGCCGGTGAGCGAGGAGGTTCTGGATTTCGCGCTGCGGATCGTGCGGATGACGCGCCCCGACGAGCCGGAGGCGGGGGACTTCGTGCGGCGGTGGTTGGGGTGGGGGGCCGGGCCGCGGGCGGGGCAATACATGGTGGTTGGGGGCAAGGCGCGGGCGCTGATGCGCGGCAGGCTGCATGTCATGATGGAGGACATCGCGGCGGTGGCGGCGCCGGCGCTGCGGCATCGGCTCATCGTCAATTTCAACGCCAACGCCGAAGGGATCACGGTGGACCAGATCATCGACAAGATCCTCATGTTGGTCCCGCGCGGGGGCGGGGAGAAGCTGTTATGAGCGAGCCGGTCGGGCCGGGGGAAATCGCGGGGCATCGGGTGACGGCGACGCTGTTGGCGGGGCGGACGTATCGCGCGGTGGCGCCGGGTGGATGGGGGGTGATCCTCAAGCGGCTGCCGGGGGAGTGTCTGTCGCGGGGGCGGTTGCATCCGTCGGTGAGGCGACGGCTGGAGTGCGTGCGCGAACTGGCGCACGGGGAGGTGGCGGTGCTGCTGGGGGTGGAGCGCGAGGGCGACGCGGCGTGGGCGGTGTGGGAGGATGTGGCGGGGATGACGCTGGAGGAGTGGATGGCGTGCGGGCCGGACGACGCGGCGGTGACGGGGGTTCGGCGCGAGGTGGAATTGGCGGTGGCGGGGCTGCATGGGTTGGGGATCGTGCATGGCGCGATCCACGGGCGGAATGTGATCGTACAGGAGGGGGGGCGCGTGAAGTTGACGCACCTCGGCCCGCTGTTGCACCACGCTCCGGGGGTGGACCTGCGGGCGGTGGAGCGGCTGTTCGGCGGGGTTGGTCCGCCATCGCGCCAACCGGTGAAAACCGGCATCGGGGAGTCGGGCGGGTCGATCCGCCGTCGGGCGCTGGGGCTGGGGATCGGGGCGATCGTCGCGGGGATCGTGGGGGCGTGGTGGATCGCGGGAACGGTGCGGCGGGCGAATCCCCCCACGCCGCCGCCACCGGTGGCCGGCCCGCGCGTCGGATCGGCGACGGCGCCGGTGTGGCCGGGGTGATGGGGCCGAGGTGATGCGGCGGTGTAATGGGACCGGTGTAATGGGGCGGTGCATGTTTCGGATGGTGGCCATGGCGTGGGCGAGCCGATTGTTGGATCCGGCGCTGGTGGAGCGGCTGAACGCGCTGTCGCTGTCGGCGCGGGGGGTGGTCGAGGGATCGGCGGTCGGACGGCACACCGGGCCGGTGAAGGGCGCCAGCATCGACTTCCGGCAGCACCGCATCTATGTTCGCGGCGATGAGCCGCGGCGGCTGGATTGGCGGGTGCTGGCGCGGACGGATCGGCATTACATCAAGGAATACGACCAGGAGACCAATCTGCGCGGGGTGGTTTTGCTGGATCGCAGCGGTTCGATGGCGTATGGACGCGCGCAGGGGCGGAAGTTCGATCATGCGGCGAAATTGGCGGCGGCTTTGGCCTATTTGATGTTGGCCGGCGATGAGAGCGTGGGGTTGGGGCTGGCGGGCAATGGATTGGAATCGTGGATCGCGCCGAAGGCGGGGGGGGATCAGTTGGCCAGGGTGGTGGAGGCGCTGGAGCGCGCCGAACCGGCGGGGGCGTCGGATTTGGGCGGGGCGATGCGGGCGTTGGCCGAACGATTGGGTCGGCGATCGGTGGTGATGGTGGCGTCGGATTTCTTCGCGCCGGTGGAGGATCTGGCGGCTGGATTGGCGCGGTTGCGGCACGACCGCCATGAGGTGATCCTGATGCGGGTGATCGACCGCGATGAGATCGAGTTTCCGTTCCGGCGTTGGAGCCGGTTCCGGGGGTTGGAGGGGGAGGCGTCGCGGCTGGTGGAGCCGGCGATCGCGCGGCGGGCGTATCTGGACAATTTCGCGCGGCACGCCGAGGGGCTGCGGGAGACCGGGGCGCGCCTGGGGGTGGCGATGCACGAGATGCCGACCGACGCGGCGCTGGTGGATGCGATCACGACGTTCCTTGATCGTCGGCGGGTGCGGTGAGAATCGGCGTGGCGGGGAATGGACGAAACCGGGATGTTCCTCAATCCGATCATGCTCGCGGGGATCGCCGGGGCGGCGGCGCCGTTGGCGCTGCACTGGCTCAGCCGGTCGCGCCATCGGGCGGTGGAGTGGGGGGCGATGATGTTCCTGGCCGGCGCCGGCGAGCGAAGGCGGGATCGCGGGCCGATCAAGCAGTGGACGATATTGGTGATTCGCATGGCGTGCATCGCCCTGTTGGCGATGGCGCTGGCCCGGCCGATGGTGTCGCCGGGGTGGCGATGGGGGTCGGCGGGCCGGCCGCTGACGGCGGGAATCGTGGTGGATTGCTCGGCGAGCATGTCGCTCATGGAGAACGGGCGCTCGCGGATGGACTTGGCCCGCGAAGCGGCCTTGGGGGTGCTGGGGGGACTGAAACCCGGCGACCGGGCGGCGCTGTTCGCGGTCGGGACCGGGCGGTTCACGGTGGAGTCGGCGCCGACGACGGATCTGCAATCGGTGGCCGGTCGCATCGCCAATCTGCGGGCGTCGCGCGGGGAGACGGACGCGGCGCGGGCGATCGAACGGGCGGCGAGGCTGCTGGCCAGCGAGCCGGAGCGGGCGATTTATTTCGTGGGCGACGACCAGGCCAGCGCCTGGGCGGGGGCCGGCGGGTCGTTCGCATCTGCGTGGAGGAACGGTTCGGAAGCGACGACGCCGCTGACGGTGATTCGGGTGGGGGGCGCGGGCACTGGGGGCGTGGCGATCGAGGGCCTGACGGCGGAGCGGTCGCCGTTTTTGGCCGGGCGAAACGGGGAGATGCGGGTGCGGGTGCACAATTATGGAGACCTCGCGCGGGTCGACGTTCCGGTGACGGTGGGGGTGGACGGGCAATCGCCGACGGTCGAGCGGGTGACGCTGGCCGGGGGGGTGGTACG
>JBBSAF010000026.1:0-15885 GCA_038252525.1 Tepidisphaerales bacterium | reverse complement strand
CGTGTGTCGAGCTGGGGGTGGCGGGGGTTCTGTTCGGAATCGTCTGGCTGATCTTCGGTTCAGAAGCCCGCCATCGCCACACCGAGGGGGTCATGCCCCCGCGATTGGCCGCCGATGCGCTCAATATCCAGACCGTGCCCGCGGAACATCATGTGCCACTCGGCCGATCGCTCCGCCGCAAGGTGATCGTATTGGCGTGCGTATTGGGGATGCGCGACTTCGCCGGCGTGGCGTCACTGTCGCTGGCCAGCATCTTTCTTCAAAAAGCCCAGGGCTTGGACGTGCGCCAAACCGGCTTCATCGTCGGGATGATGATGCTCATCGGCGTGGTGGCCAACCCGGCCGCGGTCTTTTTCAGCCACGGCAAACGCCGCCTGCCGGCATTGGCCGGGGTGTTGGTGTTGGGAGGATTGGCGATCGCGGCCACGCCATGGGTGTCGGCGGGATGGGTGCTTGCGGTGCTGTGCCTCTTCCAAGCATGCCAGCTCGGATCCTACGCCATGAGCGACGCGGCGATGCTCGAACGGGTGGATGCGCGATTGCGCGGGCGGGTGGTGGGGCTGTTCCTGACGCTCGCGGGAACGGCCGGCAGCCTGGGGCCGTGGGCGATGGGATATTGGACCGACGGCCTGGGCGTCGGGGCCTCGGACCCGCGGAGATATGCCTGGACGTTCGGGACGCTCGGGCTGGCGATGATCGCCGCGTCGTTCTCGACCCCCCTCCTCGCGCGGCTCGGGACGGAACGCTGAGCCAACGCAGCGGCGTTCCCGGCCCCGGAACCCCACAGATCACTTCCGCCGGGCGTCGGTGTCCGGCGTGACGACCTGGTCCTCGAGCTCGATCCCCAGCAGCCCCGACGGAACCGTGACCACGGTTCGCACGCCACCGCGGAGGACCGTCAACGTCGAGTCCGGCCGGGTCGTCGGCGCCGAGGCGCGGCGAACGAAGTCGGCGGCGTCGGTCGTAGCCACGCCGTCGCGCTCCACGAGGATATCCCCCGTCCGCAGCCCCGCCGCCGCAGCCGGGGTGTCGGGCAGGATGCGCTTGATGATGAGCCGCGTTGGCAGTGTTTTGCCATCGGCGCCGAAATACGTTCGGCGTAGAACCGTGCCGTCGGCGTCGTGATCCACCAGCAATCGCGCATAGCCCGATGGACCGGCCACCGGGCGGTCGTCGGCCCCGAAGTAGCCCTGTTCCACCAGGTCGCCCCGCGCGTTGTATTTCGTCGTCGCCCTGGCGAATTCCTCGGATTCCTCGAAAAGCAGCTTGCCGTCGGCATCGTAAAAGGCCGTTTCGGTTTTGCGATCGCGCTCGTCGAATCGCCAAGTGGCGCGGGCGTACCCGTCCTCGGGGGCGAAGAGCCGCCCTTCGATGTCGAGGTTGGACTGCTCGACCTTGTTGCCGCGCGGATCGTAGCGCATCTCGATGCGGGCCACGCCGTCGTTGCGGGCCTTGGGCGCCCCGTCGGCGCCGACGCCCGACAGGCTCGTCATGTTCCCCCGTGCGTCGTACTCGGCCACCCAACCGGCGAAGCCGCCGGGGGTCGACATCGGCTTGCCGTCCTCACCCAGGTAGGTTTCGGCGGTCTGGTTCCCCCGGTCGTCATAAGTCTTCTTGACGGCGAAATATCCCTCGTTGCGGACCGGTCGATCGGCGGCGTCGAAGTAGGCCTCGGTGAGCAACCTCCCTCGCTCGTCATAGGACCGCTCGATGCTGGCGAAACCGTCGGAGTCGGCGATGGGCTTGTCGTCGGGACCGAAAAACGCCCGTTCGACTTCGTTGCCCCGGTCGTCGTAGCGATAGCGAAGCGTCGCGAAGCCGCGCGGCGTGACGACGGGTTTGCCATCCAGCCCCAGGTAAAAAGTCTCCGTCACACGCCCGCGTCGGTCGTACTTCGACTCATAGGATGCGCATCCGTATTCCGTCATGACCGGCTCGCCGGCGGAGTTGAAAAAAGCCGTCGTGGTATTGAGACCCCGAGCGTTATAACCGTACCGGACGATCGCATAACCGGCCGGGATCGCGGCGGGTTGGCCGGTCCGCCCAAGGTAGGTCATCTCGACGACCTTGCCCCGCGCATCACGTTTGGAGCGATACCCGCAATGCCCCTCGCCTGAAACGGCGGGCTTCCCATCGACGGCGAAATACCTCGCCTCGATCTCCTCGCCGCGGGCGTTGTATGTCCACATCGTCCGCGCCACCCCGTCGGTGCGGGCGACGGGCTTGCCGTCGGCGCCGAAGAACGATTCGGACACGCGCCGGCCGGCGGCGTCCAGTGCCCATTCAATGCGGGCGTACCCGTGCCCGTTGGCGACCGGGCGCCGGTTCTCGTCAAGGTAATATTCGCTAAGCTCGTTGCCGCGATCGTCATACGTCCACCCCAGGACGGCGTACCCGTTCTTGGTGCGAATCGGCCGCGACGCCTGGTCGTAATTGGCCAATTCGGTGAGATTGCCGCGCGGGTCGTAGACCATGGTGTACCGGGCCGCGCCGTCCTTGTCCCACGCGGGGTTGTCGTCGCGGTCGCGATAGATGCGCTCGACGCACTGCCCGCGCTCGTCGTAGCGCATCACCTGCCTGGCGTATCCCTTGGCGATCGGCGCCGACCGCAGGTTCTGGTCGAAATAGGCCTCGGCGACCTTGTTGCCGTGTTCGTCGTAGGTCCAGACGATGCGGGCGTATTCGCCGTCATATAGCGCCGGCGAACCGTCGGGGGCGAAGTGGGAGTTCTCCAGGATGTTGCCGCGATCATCGAAGACGCTCACGCGCCGCGCGACGCCGTGGGTGTCGCGGACGGGCCGGTCCTGCTCGTCGAAGTTCAGCACCTCGATGTTGTTGTCACGGTCATCGTGGACGTACACATGCCGCGCCACGCCGTCGGTCCCGGCCACCGGACGGCGCCGCTCGTCGAGGGTCGATTCCTCGACCAGGTTGCCCCGTGCGTCGTATTTCCAGATCCGCGTCGCCTGACCGTCGCGGTTGGCCAGCGGTTGCCCGGCCTCGTCGACGTAGGTTTCCTCGATCAGCCGCGATCGTTCGTCGAATACCCGACGGATGCCGGCGATCAACGCCGCGCCGCGGGTCGGCTTGGCGTCGGTGTCGAAGTAATCGACCGACACGCTGTTCCCCCGCTCGTCATACCCCATCCTCGCCGCGTGATATAGATCATTGCACAGACAAGGTTTGCCCGATTCGTCGAAGTAGGCTTCGGATATCTGGTCCCCATGTTCGCCATAGGTGGCGCGGGCGAGATGAAACCCATTGTAGGTCGCCGGGCGCCCCGTTTCATCGAAATAGGCGCTTTCGACGCGGTTTCCCGCCGCGTCGTAGGCGGACTTCACGGTCGCGTAACCGTCCTTGACGCGCAGCGGCTTGCCGGCGCCGTCCAGCGTTGTGACCTCGGTCACGCGCCCGCGATCGTCGTACGCCACCGCGGCGGTGACGACGCCCTGGGCATTGGCCACCGGCTTGCCGTCGGCGCCGAGATTCGTGAGCGACACCGCCTCGCCCTTGGGGTTGTACGTCAAGGCCACGCCGAAAATGCCGTCTTGGTTGGGTTGCGGGCGCCCGCGCGAGTCGGTGTAGCGGATCTGAATGTCGATCCCGGCGTTGGAGCCTTGGGTCTCGCGCACGAACGTGACATACGCCGCCCCCGAACCGGCACGCGAGCGCGGGTAGCCGTTGGCATCCTTGTAATAGCCGGTGGTCGGCGATGAATACGCGAACTCGTACACCAACCGCCCGTCACGATTGAGCGCCCGCTCGTTGGTCACGCGCCCCTGGGCATCGTGGATGAACTCCCACTGGCATTCGCGCCCCGCCGTCAACAGCGACGACTGCCCGCCGCCGATGTAGGCGCCGATGGTATGGGCGATCGACAACGCGCCATGCCCATTGACCGCCGCCATCAGCACGACCGGCCCGCGCCGACCCGCCCGCGTGAACCGCAGACTCAGCTCCCGCCGGGCGGCCTCGTCGGGCGTCAGCGGGTGCAATCCCTCGGGCGATCCGTCGCGCTTCACGAAGTCCGCGAAATACGCGATCCGCGGCGTCACATACGCATCGCGGTACCACAGCCCCGCGAGGATCGCCACCACCACCACCGCCGCGACAGCGCCGAACATCACGCGACGGCGCCGACGGCTTCGATCCGCCCGCGACGCCGACGCCCGCACGTAGTCGATCTCCCCTTCCGACAGCGCCGCCCGTCCTTCCGCGAGCAGTTGACGGGCATCGTCCAGCGCCGACCCCGCCGGCAACAGGAACCCCGCCGCCCGGTTCTGTTCCATCCACAGCGCCGTCCCCGCCGCGATCCGCGCCCGCGTCCGAAGCAGCGTTGCATTGTCGCGCGCCCAGTCGGCCACCCTCGGCCATCGACGCAACAGCGCCTCGTGCGCCACCCCCACCACCGCCGACCCGTCCCGGGCGCGGTCGGTGATGAACAGCCGGTGCTCCACGAATGCATCGACCAGCGCCTTGGCCGCCGGATCGGCGCACAGCGTCGCCACCGGCGCCCGCCTGCGGGCGATGCGCGACTCATCGCCAAATCCCGGCGTCACCACCGCCCCCAGCACCGCATCGAACGCCCCCCGCGCCTCGGGCTCGAGCGATTGGAAGATCTCCTCGGCATGGGTCGCCAGCGCCTGTTCGACGCCCCCCATCCGTTCGTACGCCGCATACGTCAAAATCCCATTGTCGTCGCATCCCTTGTGCAATTGATCGAGGGCGAACTCCAACAGCGGCAACGCCTCGGGATCGCGGGCGGCGGCGTCGCACAGCTCATCGTCCAATGTCGCGTGCGTGACCGGATGCTCCTCGAACCGCAACCCCGCCATCCGCGCCGGCTGACGGATCATCGACGCGATCTCCGCCGGCGTCGGGGGCAGCAGATCGAATTGTCCCGCCCCCTCCTTCAACGCCACCAGGTCCGGCAGGTCGGCGATCTGGCTGTAAAAATCGCTCCGCAACGTGGCGATCACCCACACCGAACCGCTGCGGGCCAACGTCGCCAACGCCGCGATGAACTTCCGCCGTTCCTCGACCGTGATCCGCTCCAGCGTGAACAGCTCCTCCAATTGATCCACCAACAGCGCCATCCGCGGGACCGGCGGCGCCGCCAGTTTCTCGGCCTGTTGCACCCCCGCCGCCGCCATCGCCAATGCCGCCTTGACCAACGGCGCCACCGCCTTGGGCGTCTCCCGCAACAGCGTCGCCAGCTCCCCGGCGTCGGTCCCTCCCGACGCGATCTCCGGCAACGCCTCGGCGCGCAACAGCGCCGCCGCCAACGCCCCGAACAAATCGTCCCCCTCGTCCGACGGACGCACCGACGCCCGACGCCACAATCCGATCCCCTCGATCACCCCCGGCTGCGTCAGATTCGGCAGCAACCCCGCCCGCGCCAATGAACTCTTCCCGCACCCGCTCATCCCCAGGATCAGCACGAACGCCCGGCCGTCGTTGGACTGCCGCCTCAGGGCGTTGAGCAGCTCCCCGATGGCCTCGGTCCGACCGAAGAAAATCGGCCAGTGCTCGAACTCGAACACCTGCAATCCACGGAACGGCGATCCCTGCTTCCACCGCGCCGTCGCCAGCCGGTTCTCCGTCTGCCCCAGACGCTTCTCGATCAATTTCCGAAGATGCTCCTCCAGCAATTGCTCGAATGCCGCCGGCGCATCGAAAGTGTGGAACGCCGCCGTGAACGACCCATCCTCCGAGCGGAACCATTTGACGATGAACTGCTCCAGCGCCCGCTTCTGCGCCAGCCGGTCCAGCACCAGCTCCTCGGAATCCAGTTCCGTCACCGGCTTGGCCGTCTTGCGATAAACCATCAGGTCCGGCGTGCCGTGCGCCTTGTGCCCCTCCAACGCATCCTCGAACTCGAACTCCGTCCCCGACGCATACCGCGTCCCGTCCGCCCGCGTGATATGCGCCGGCAATCGCGTCCCCAGACGCGACCAAAGGATCAAAATGCAAATATCGCTTTGGCTCGGACGCGGAAGCTCCTCCTGAAAACTCGCCGTCGCCCGCAGCGGCTCATGCTCCCAGAAAATCGGCTCGAGGTGGACGTGCCCGCCCATTTCCTCGTTGAGGTGATCGATCACCTTGGCCGTGATCGTGCGCTCCTCGCCGACATCGCCGGGTGACGAAATGAATATCCTCAGTGTCGTCATGGCGTCGATCGGCTCCTCGTCCGGGCTGGCCCGTCAGAAGACACGCCCCATGCGGGAATGTCAAGAAAATCCCGTCCGCCGCTCGCCTTGCGGTCGAGTCCGGTTTTTTTTGTTGACATGGCGGCGGGGGTTGTCACAATACAAGTCGTGCACCATGCGGAAGTTATGCGGTGCTATACATGTCGTAACCCCGGACCCCGCTGGGATTGTCCGGGACGCAGCCCGAAATCGGTGACAATCAGGTAAAACATCATGGCGACCGCGGTGTCGCCGGCGACGAACAAACCACCCGTCAAGTGCCGTGTCCAGTGTTTCGGCATCGGCATCGCTTCGATGGGTAAGGAGGCTCCATGAGTCGGGAAACGTGTGGTCGCTGTGGACGCGACCTCGGGGAGGCCCGAGAGGGCGTCTATTATTGTGATGCGTGCCTCAAGGACGCCGCCCACTCCGGCGGACGCGGCGTCTGGTGGACCACCATCCTCCTGCTGCTCCTCCTTGTCGGCGGCGGCGTCGTCCTCGCCATGAAAGCCCCCGCCCTTCAGATCAGCGCCCAATCGCGCCTTCTGATCGGGCTCGGCCTCACCATCATCCCGGCCCTCCTCTGGATGGCGATCTTCTACCTCCAGGACCGCCTCGAACCCGAGCCGCGATCCTACGTCATCGCCGTCTTCGTCCTGGGCATCCTCCTCGGCGGCGCCATCGAGCAGCCCCTGCTCCGCGATGTCTTCGAGGCCAACAGTTGGCTCGTCCAAGGCCCCCACCGCTGGTCGATCAACTACCTCGCCGGATTGTTCCTGCTCAAGGGCATGTTGACCGCCGCCCTCACCTACGCCGCCGTCCGCTACACGGTGATGCCGACCAGCGAGTTCGACGAACGCGTCGATGGCATCGTCTATGGCACCGCCGCCGCCCTGGGCCTCGGCGTCGCCGCCAATCTTGCGTACCTCACCGACCAAGGCACCATCAGCCTCGGCGTCGGCGCGCTGCAGATCATCATCACCAGCCTCGCCTACGCCACCTTCGGCGCCATCGTCGGTTTCTTCCTCGGTTGGATCAAACCCGGCGGCGGATCGAGCCTCCTCGCGGTCGTCGGCGTCGTCCTCGCCGCCGTCATCAACGCCCTGTATGACTGGATCGAATCCCAACTCGGCACCCGCGTCCTCGGCGGCGGATACAACCCCTGGCCGGCCCTCGCGGCCACTGCGGTCTTCGCCCTCCTGGCGTTCGGTTTGGCGTTCCTCCTGATCTCCCGGGCCTACAAGGCCATGGTCCTGCCCCCCACGGAGGTGCGCTCATGATGATGCAAACCACCCCTTCCCTCGCCGAGCGCCCCGCCCCCGTGCGCCACTCGGCCGACTGGCTCGTCCTGCTTGTTCTCCTCGTCTCCCTGTGCGGTGCCTGGGTCATGCGACAAACCAAGCTCAACGCCACCGATGTCATCACGGTTCCCGACGCCAATGTCCAGTTGGCCATCCCCGCCGGCGGAATCGCCCAGATGGCCGGCGGCGACCTCTATGCCGTCACCACCCCCGCCGGGTTGACCGTCCGCGTCAACACCGAACCCCTGCCTCCCATCGGCGGGGACCTCTACGCCCTGGTGACGTTCCGCGCCACCTCGCGCGGCGACAAGTTCGCCGCCTTCACCCCCCTCGCCACCCAGGTCGACAAGCTCGACGGCCGACCCATGGCCGTCATGGAATTCAAGTACGCCGAGCAGAAAACCAAGTTCCACTCGGCCGACCTGCGCGTCATCCATGGCTATGAGCTCGTGATCCCGATCGACAAGACCGTGTACCTGGTCAGCCTGGAAGCCCCCGACGGGCAATGGGATCTGGTCACGGACCAATGGCCCAGGCTGCTTGCCAGCCTGCGCTTCAACGGAGGTAAGTGATGAAGATGTTGCATTCCCGATTTTTCGTGGCTTGGGCGTCGGTCGCCGCGGTGCTGGCCATCGCCATGGGCGTTGTTTACGCCATGCCCCAGCGCCAACAGCTCGGCCAAGCCATCGGCGCCAGCGTCTATATCGTGTCGCTCAATGACGAGGGCAAGCCGCTCGCACGCGGCTCGGGCACCGTCCTGGACCCGCGCGGGTTGATCCTCACCAACTTCCACGTGGTGGCCAACGAGGACGAAAGCGCCCTGTGCAACTCCAAGGGCGTCGTCGCGGTCCTCATCACCCGCGACCCCCGCGAGAACGCCGTGCCGATGTATCTCGCCCGCGTTCTCAAGTACGACCCCAAGATCGACATCGCCGCCATCCAGATCATCTCCGATCTCAAGGGCAACAAGCTTTCGACCCCGCCCACCTTGCCCAGCATCACCGTCGGCGACTCCGACACCATGGAGGTCGGCAGCCCCCTCACCATCGTCGGCTATCCCGGCCTCGGCCAGGATACCGTCACTGTCACCACGGGCCTAGTCGCCGGCTTCATCAAGGATGAGAACGAAAACGCCCTCATGAAGACCGACGCCGAGATCAATCCCGGCAACTCCGGCGGCACCGCCCTCGACGACGCCGGGGAACTCATAGGCATCCCCACCTTCACCAGCGAGGGCAAGGAGCGCATGGGCAAGATCGGACTCATCCGCCCGGTCAACCTCGCCAAGCCCCTGCTCGCCAACCTCAGCGGCTCCCAGACCCAGCCCCCCCGCGACGCCCCCCAACGCCGCGGCGTCGCTCCCACCCCCGACGACGGCGACCAGACCGCCGATGATCAAAACCCCGCCCCACGCCCCGAAAATCCCCTCGCCACCCCCCGCCGCACCGGCGGAACGGTCGAGTTCGTCGGCTTCACCGACTCCGCTGAAGCCCGCCAAACCGTCGAGACCATCCCCACCGGTTCCCAATCCATCTACGCCTACTTCAAGTACACCGGCATGGCCAAGAACGCCCCCTATGCCAGCGTCTGGACCCTCGACGGCAAGGCCATCGATGGCACCGAACACCCGAACGAAACCTGGCCGTTCGATGCCGGCGACGGCATGGGCCAACTCTATATCCAAAGCCAAAGCGCCCTGCCCGACGGTGAATACGCCGTCCAAATCAAGGTCTCCGGCAAGGCCCTCGGCGGCAAAATCCAGCTCGGCGACGGCTCGGCCCAACCCCAACAGCCGAAAAAGCCCCAGCGCCGCGCCCCCAAGACCGCTGCCACCGTCAAGCTGCACGGCCAAGTGGTGTCGGCCGACACCAATGAACCCATCGAAGGCGCGGTGGTGATGGTGCTGAACCCCGGCATCCTCTGGAAGAACGCGGACCTCAACAACCGCAAACACATCTTCGACGTGGTCCGCACCGACGCCGACGGCATGTTCGAGACCAACCGGGCATTGGAGTTGGACACCGCCTACGGCGTCGGCATCGCCTCCCAAGGCTTCGAACCCGCCGGGGGAGATGGTTTCACCCCCCGCAAGTTCTACGAAAGCGGCTCGTTCATCGACATGGGCGTCATCGGCCTGAAAGCCGCCCAATAGCCCCCTTCCAACCTCCCTCCGATCCCCGGCCCGTCCCCCGCAAAGGGACGGGCCTTTTTCATGGTTGAAATGCACGTTTCGTCGGACAAACCGGAAAACTCGAACTTGGCCACAGAGGTCGCAGAGGACACAGAGCGCGAAACTGCTTACGTCCTGCTCCGTCGCGACCCGATTCACAAGGCCAGGCCTACAACTCCCCCCGCCCCCCCACCACCGCGGCAGGCCGCCTGGGCGCCGGCGCCCCGGCCGCATCCGCCGCGCTCGCCACGCCACCCAGCACCAAAATGGACTTCATCCCCACCCCCTTGGCCCCGGCGATGTCCGACTCCAAATTGTCGCCGATCAACACGCACGCCCGCGGATCAACCCCCAACTTCCGGCACAATCCCAGGAAAAATGGCGCATGCGGCTTGCCGCAATAGGTCGGCGTGACATGGGCCGCGTATCCCAAATACGAGCATAACGCCCCGCATCCGAACTCGATCCCCCGCGGGCTGGGATACACCCGATCGGCGCAAATCCCCACCAGCGCCACGCCCCGCCGCAACAGCGCCAGCGCCGTCCGCTGCCGCTCATCGGTGGCATAAAAGTTCGCCGGCGCCCCCGCAATGATCGCATCGCACGCCCCATCGCCCGAATCCACCCAATCGACCTTCCCGTCCAATAGCTCGTGCACGCCCTCGGTCGCCAAATTGAACACCCTCGGCCGATCCCCCAACCGCTCCAGCACATGCTCGCACGCCGCCGCCGCCGCCGAGTGGATGTGTCCTTCGTCGATCCCCTCCACCCCCATCCGCGCCAGCCGCCGGGCGATGCGGGCCGGGCTGGTCGTGCTGTTCGACAGGCACGCGAACGGGCGGCCCTGCCGCCGCAATCGCAGCAGCAACTCCACCGCCCCCGGCAGGGCGTGGTCCTCGTGGTAAACCGTCCCGTCGAGATCGAGCAGGACCGCGGCGTATGCGTTCAAATCGGTGGGCATGATGGATCGGTCGGTCGGTTGGGACGAACTGCCGCCGGAAGGGACGAAATTGGACCGCGATGCATCCACCGCGTCCCGCCGGGCATCGCCCCCTCCTAGCTCGGCGGCAACGCCTCCGTCGCCGGGGCGTCGAAACTCCGCTTGCGCTCCCGCCCCGCCGACGCCGGGACGCCCTCGTCCTTGGCGTTCTGACTCCCCCGGCTCATCGCAATGACCCCCGTCCGCGCCAACTCCTTGATCCCGTACGGCCGCAACAACTCCACGAACGCCTCGATCTTCCCCTCGGTCCCCGCGATCTCCACGATCAGGCTCGTCTTGGCCACATCCACGAT
This sequence comes from Tepidisphaerales bacterium, assembly GCA_038252525.1. GTDB lineage: Bacteria > Planctomycetota > Phycisphaerae > Tepidisphaerales > Tepidisphaeraceae > JBBSAF01. The sequence continues at coordinate 4,933 of JBBSAF010000026.1, read as the reverse complement.
CCGACCGCGGAACAGGTTCACGATGTCCACCACCTCCCCGCGATTCTCCGGCCCGGCCCCCACCGTGATGAGCGCCAGATCCCGCTCCACATACGATGTGTCCTTGAAATCCCGCACCTTCGCCACCGGCACCAGTTTCGCCAACTGCTTGCGAACCTGCTCGAAGGTGTTCTCGTCGGCGTTGACCACGATCGTCATCCGCGACAGCTCGGGGTTCTCCGTGCGGCCCACCACCAGCGAGTCGATGTTGAACCCCCGCGCCGCGAACATCCCCGCCACGTTCGACAACACCCCTGGTTCGTTGATGACCAACGCCGATAATACATGTCGCATAGACGCGCTCCCTATGAGAATCGCGCCCATCTTAGGCCCCACCGCCCACCGGGCAAGCCACCCGCCACGACACCGCCCGCCGTGCCACCCGCCGAGACACCCGGCGCGACAACAATCCGACAATCCGCGGCGGCCAACCATTTTCGCGCATCCCGAAACTGAAGCATCCCCTTCCATTGGCCGATTCCATTGGCGGGTGGCGCGTCGCGCCCCATTCGTCAAGCCGTACATGGAGTCCCATGCGTTTGTCGTTCAAGATCCTCCTCGGTTTCGGATTCCTGCTCTTACTCACCGTCGCCCTCGGCTTGTTCGCCTCCGCCCGCATGCGCGCCGCCGCCGCCAACGCCAACGCCCTTGCCAGCGTCCACGCCCCGGCCGTCGACATCGCCGCCAAGGCCCAGGACGCCCTGGCCGACCTCCGCCTCGCCAGCCGCAGTTACGGCCTGACCGCCCAGCCCAAGTACCTCGCCCAGGTCAAATCCGAAATGACCCGCATGGCCGGCCTGCTCGCCAACGCCGCCAAGCACGTCACCGCCCACCCCGAGCTCGCCGACATGAAACGCGATGTCGAAGCCGCCGACGAGGCCTTGGCCGGCTATTCCAAACTCATCGACGACACCGACGCCCGCAACGTCCAACTCCGCGCTGCCCTCGCCGAGCTCGCCGCCCTCGCCGACGCCGCCGAGGCGTCCATCGACAAGGTGCTCGCCAACCAATTCGCCAGCCAAGCCGCCGAGATCGCCTCCGCCGCCGACGCCGCCGCCCTCGCCCTCCGCGCCGGCAAGGTCCAGCGATTGGCGAGCATGCGCGCCCATTTCCAATCCGTCCGCGTCATTCTCCTGCAATCCCAGGCCCTCAACGACATGACCCGCCTGACCGACGCCACCGACCACTTCGCCGCCTTCGCAAAAATCGCCGACGAACTGCTCGCCACCCTGAAAAAACAGGTCAACATCGACGAGACCCGCGCCCTCCAGCGCGACGCCTCGGCCTACCGCGCCGCCATGGACACCGTCGTCGTCGCCGATGCCGCCATCCGCTCCATCGGCGTCGCCCGCACCGCCGCCGCCAGCGCCCTCAGCGACGCCCTCTCCCGCATGACCCAATGCGGCATCGATCGCAACGGCCATGACTCCCAAGCCGCCGCCACCGCCCTCGCCTCCGCATCGCGCAGCACCCTCTATGGCATCGGCGCCGCCGTCGCGCTCGGCCTCGCCGCCGCGTGGCTCATCACCCGCTCGATCACCAAACCCGTCGCCCGCATGGCCCACAGCCTCACCCAGGGCGCCCAACAGACCGCCGCCGCAGCCACCCAGGTGTCGGCCTCCAGCCAATCCATCGCCCAGGGCGCCAGTGAACAGGCCGCCAGCCTCGAAGAAACCGGCGCCAGCCTCGAGGAGATGAACTCCATGATCCGCGCCGGCGCCGACACCGCCCATCGCGCCGCCGCCCTCGGCGAACATTCCAAGGCCTCCGCCCAGCGCGGCGCCCAAGCCAACGACCGCATGTCCGCCGCCATCGCCGAGATCGAGAAAAGCGCCGTCGAAACCGCCAAGATCATCCGCGAAATCGACGAGATCGCTTTCCAGACCAACCTGCTGGCGCTGAACGCCGCCGTCGAGGCCGCCCGCGCCGGCGAGGCCGGCCGCGGGTTCGCCGTCGTCGCCGAGGAGGTCCGCAACCTCGCCATGCGGTCCGCCCAGGCCGCCAAAACCACCGCCGCCCTCATCGAACAGTCCGTCTCCAGCGCCCATCGCGGCGTCGAGATCACCGTCGAGGTCGGCAAGACCATCTCCGACATGGGGGTCGACGCCGCCAAGGTCGATTCACTCCTCTCGGAGATCGCCGCCGCCGCCCGCGAACAGTCCCAGGGCGTCGCCCAGATCACCACCGCCACCGCCCAGATGGACAAGGTGACCCAATCCAACGCCGCCGCCGCCGAGCAAACCGCCGCCGCCAGCGAACAGCTCGACAGCCAAGCCCGCCAGATGCTCGATCTGGTCAACCATCTCCAATCCCTCATCGTCGGCGCCGCCAAATCCGCCGCGACCCCGCCCACCCAAGCTCTCCCTGCCTCGCGCCAAGCCCCCGCCCAATTCCACTCGGCCCCGCGCCAAGCCCCCGCCCCATCCCACTCGGCCCGGAGCCAGATTCCCTCCCCATCCCACGCTTCCCCGCGCCAAGCCCCCGCCCCATCGCGTCCGGCCCCCGCCGCACAAAAACATCCCCAACCTCGCCCCGCCCATCCCGCCAAACCCTCCGCCGCCCAGCTCATCCCCATGGACGAACCCCGGTCCGCCGACTTCTCCGCATTCAGCAACTGATCATCCCCACCCGACGACCGGACCCGGCGACCCTCGTTTTTATACACGAGTCACCGGCCCACTGTCGTTTCCACGTCGCGGGGGCGCCTCGCCCCCGCTTGTCCAATTCAATCCGATGAGGACGGCGCTCACCGGGGGTTTTCACAACCTCCCAACCCATCTTCGCCCGGTCATCCCCCCCCGACGGGGCCGAGGCGGAGATCGTGACGCGGCAACTGCCGTCGGCGGCGGCGGACTTATGTATAACAACGAACCCGGCGTCCCCCACGGCGCCGGGTCGCGTCGTTCACCCCCTGATCCCTCCCGCCCGCGTGTGCCCGAAAAACCGGGCGCCCCCGAGTTTCCGACCGACCACACCGCGTTCTTGATGTCGCTGGCGGGGTCGCATCCGTGCATGGGCTGCGTGGCCCGGAAAAATGGGCACACCCTCCCATCCCCATCGCATTCCCCATTGCCTCCCCGTCGCCTATACTGCCCCCACGATGGCGAAGTTCAAGGGTGACATTCCCGCCCAGATGCGACGGGTCCGCGAGTTGGCGATGCAGGTCCTTTGCGTTTTCGACGCCCATTCCGGCGCCGACGCCGAAACCGCGCGACAGATCGTCGCCGACGGCGCCGCCGATGAGGACCTCCGTCGCCTCGCCCTTGAAATGGCCAACGGCGCCTGGGATGGCCGCCAAATCTCCGATCAGTGGATCGAGCGCCTCGCCCCCCAGTGGCCCCCCCACCGTCAGCCCGTCGTCGATCGCAATATCCTGCGCCTGGCCGTCTGGGAACTCACCAACCGGCCCACCCCCCCAAAGGCCGTCATCGACGAGGCCATCGAACTCGCCAAGGCCTTTTCCACCGACCGCAGCGCCTCGTTCGTCAATGGCGTCATCGACGCGGTCCTCAAGGAACACCAATCCCTCATCGCCTTCATCCCCGCCCCCATCCCGTCCCCGATCCCCTCACTGGATCCCGCCCCGACCGACGACGCCCAACCGCCTTTGCCCGCCACCGACGCCGCATCATCGCCACCGACCGCGCCCGACGACGCGCCACCGCCTTCGCCTCCCGCCGAACCATCGCAACCGACCTCCCCCGACGCCGAAACCTCGCCCCCGCGCGACGCCGCGACATCACCATCCATCCCGTCCCACGACGCGCCTCCCGCATCGCCCGACCCCGAGCCACCCCAACCCACCCCGGACCCACAGCCATGAGTTTCTTCTCCAAGACCATCGACAAGCTCAAGGGCGCGCTCAAAAAAACCGCCGCCGTCCTCAACACCGACGTCCGCACCCTCTTCATCCCCGGCCGGCAGATCAACGACGCCTTCCTCGCCGAACTCGAGGAAAAGTTCCTCCTGGCCGACATGGGCGTCGCCAACGTCGAGCGCATCGTCGCCGAAATCCGCGAGCGCTGGCGCCTCGGGCGCATCAAAAACGCCCAAGACGCCGAGGGCGTCGTCCGCGAACAACTCTCCGGCGGCTGGACCCCCCAGAACCGCGAGCTGCGCATGGCCTCCTCCGGCCCCACCGTCGTCCTCGTCGCCGGCATCAACGGCGCCGGCAAGACCACCTCCATCAGCAAACTCGCCTGGCTCCTCAAGACCCAGATGAACAAAAAGGTCATGCTCTGCGCCTCCGACACCTTCCGCGCCGCCGCCGTCGATCAACTCGCCATCTGGGCACAGCGCCTCGACGTGGAGATCATCAAGCACAAGATGGGCGCCGACCCCGCCGCCGTCGCCTTCGACGCCTGCGAGGCCGCCAAGTCCCGCGGCATCGACGTCCTCATCGTTGACACCGCCGGACGCCTCCACACCCAAGACCACCTCATGCGCGAACTCACCAAAATCCGCGATGTCGTCGCCAAACGAATCGACGGCGCCCCCCACGAGGTCCTGCTCGTCCTCGACGCCACCACCGGCCAGAACGCCATCGCCCAGGCCAAGCAGTTCGGCCAAGCCATCGGCATCACCGGGCTGTTCCTCGCCAAACTCGACGGCACCGCCAAGGGCGGCGTGGTGATGGCCATCCGCGACCAACTCAACATCCCCGTCAAGTTCATCGGCCTAGGCGAAACCCCCCAGGACATCGAAACCTTCGACCCCAAACGCTTCATCCAAGCCCTCTTCGGCGACGAAACCCCCGTCCCCACCGCCAGCGCCTGACCGCATTGCAATCGCGCGATCCACGCCCCGTCGCCCAGCCGAACAGGCCTCTGCCCCCCCCGGGTGGTGGTGGTGGGGGGGCCCCGGGGGGGGGTAGGGGTGGGCTGGGGCCCCCGGG
>JBBSAF010000025.1:0-16039 GCA_038252525.1 Tepidisphaerales bacterium | reverse complement strand
GATTTCCCGCACGCCTTCGAGGGCGATGCGTATCGGCGGCTGGCGAGCATCGCCTCGAGCGGCGCCCGCTGCGGCGTGCATACGCTGATTGTGCGCGATCTTCGGCTGCCTCTTCCGTCGGGGGTGCATCTCGATGAGTTGCACTCGCACTCGGTTCATCTGGTGGCCCGCGACGGGGTTTTCACTTGGAAGGACGAGGTGTTCGAGCGATTCCCCCTGCGTGTGGACGCGGCGCCGGATGAGCCGACCTTGACGGCGCTGATGCGCAAAATCGGCGATGCCGCCCGGCACGCCAAGCGGGTCGAGGTGCCGTTCGAGACCATCGCCCCGACGCCCGAAGAGTTCTGGACCGCCGACGCCACCCACGAGATTCGAGTGCCGATCGGGCGCAGCGGCGCCACGCGCCAACAGTCGCTGCGGTTGGGGCGGGGCGTCGCCCAGCACGCCCTCATCGCGGGCAAAACCGGCTCGGGCAAATCGACGCTGCTGCACGCGCTGGTGACCAACGCCGCCATGTGGTATTCGCCCGACGAGGTCGAGCTGTATCTGGTGGACTTCAAGAAGGGCGTCGAGTTCAAGACCTACGCGACCCATCACCTGCCGCACGCCCGGGCCATCGCGGTGGAGTCCGACCGCGAGTTCGGATTGAGCGTCTTGCAGCGGATCGACGGGGAACTGACGCGGCGCGGCGATCTGTTCCGCCGACTGGGCGTGCAGGATCTCGCCGGTTATCGCGCTGCGGCCAAGCAGTTGGCCAAGCAGTCGGCCAAGGCGCCGCCCACTTCCGCGGGTGGAGGCGCGTCCAACCCCTTGCCGATCCTGCCGCGCACGCTGCTGATCGTCGATGAGTTCCAGGAGTTTTTCTCCGAGGATGACAAACTCTCGCAGGATGCGGGGCTGCTGCTCGACCGCTTGGTGCGCCAAGGCCGGGCGTTCGGCATCCATGTGCTCCTTGGCTCGCAGACCATCGGCGGCACGGGGGGGCTGGCGCGCACGACCATCGGGCAGATGGCCGTCCGCATCGCGCTGCAAACCTCCGAGGCCGACTCGCAGTTGATCCTCGGTGACAACAACTCCGCCGCCCGGTTGTTGTCGCGTCCGGGCGAGGCGATCTACAACGACGCCGGGGGATTGGTCGAATCCAACAGCCCGTTCCAGGTGGCGTGGCTGCCCGATCGCCAGCGCGACGGCTTCTTGGATGCCATCTCGGCCAAGGCCCTCGCGGGCGAGGCCGCCGGTCATCCCAAGCCGGCCGAACCGCCGGCGATTTTCGAGGGCAACGCCCCGGCCGATCCGCTGCAAAACCGCCCGCTGGAGGCGCTGTTGGCGGCCAAGGCGCCCGCCGCGCCCCCGACGGCGCCGCTGGGGTGGATCGGTGAGCCGGTGGCGATCAAGCCGCCGACGGCCGTGGTTTTCCGTCGCCAAAGCGGCGCCAACGTGCTGGTGGTCGGACAGGATGAGGAGCAGGCGATGGCGGTGATGTCGTCGTCGCTCATCTCGCTGTCGGCCCAACATCCGGCCGGCGCGGCGACGTTCTGGATTTTCGACGGCTCCCCGGCCGAGTCGCCGCTGGCCGGTCGATTCGCGCGACTGGCCGATGCCCAGCCGCAAACGTTTCATTGGGTCGATTATCGCGGCGTCGCCGAGGCCATGACGGCGCTGGCGACGGAACTGGCGGCCCGGCAATCGGCCGACCCGGCGCCGGCGGCGAACCATTTCATCGTGATCTTCTCGATGCAGCGATACCGGGCCTTGCGGAAACAGGAGGAGAGCTTCAGCTTCTCCTCGACCGACGAGCCGGCGGCGGCGCAACCCGACAAACAGTTCGCCGAACTATTGCGCGAAGGCCCGTCGCTCGGGATGCACACCCTCGCCTGGGCCGACACCGCCGCGAGCGTCGAGCGGACGTTGGACCGCGCCGCCGTGCGCGAGTTCGACCACCGCGTGCTGTTCCAGATGAGCGCCGCCGACTCCAGCACCCTGATCGACTCCCCGGCGGCCAACAAGCTGGGATTCCACCGGGCCTTGGCGTATTCGGAGGAACAGGGGGTCGTCGAGCGCTTCCGTCCGTATGCGCTGCCGACGGAGGAATACCTGACGCATGTGCGGGGAGGCGAGGGGATCTCACTCGCCCATTCTTGATACCGGCGCTTGGCCCCAACCGACCCGCGAGCGTGGGCCAGCGGGGGCCGCGTGATGGTCGCCGGATCGCCTCCTTGCGCTGGCGGCTCGTTGAAAGGCGAGGATTCCCTCGGGTTTCCATCGCCGCCATCGCCGTCGGCGCCACGGGTCTTTGGGAACGATGCACAAGCGGTTAAGATTCCCCCCTTTGGCGACGAACGCACCCCCGCGAGGCATGGATACGGCATGGCTGTGAAGTTCGAGATATACCGCAATGGCGAACGCGCGACCGAGTTCCAACCGGTCGCGGCCACGGTGATGGGCCCTGAGAGCGTGCCCGTCGCCGGGGAGGTCGTGTTCCGGGAGGGGCTGCTCGTGGTCGAACGCGGCGATGAACACGCCGTGGGGGTCTCGCTGCTGTGGGACATGGGACCGCTGGGGGAGCATGTCATGGAGACCACGCGGCTCCAGCAGCGATCCAAGCCTTACGTCCTCAACGTCGAACTCGCCCGCCTGCGCCTCATGAAACTCGTGCAGAAGCAGGAGGACTGGAACCTGTTCGACTTCCCCAAGGCCGAGAAATTGCAGACCCGATTCCGCGAGGCCCAGTTGATGCTGGCCGACGCCCTGGGTCAGCTCGACGACCCGGCCACGGCGTCGAAAACCGCCGACCAGGCGCTGGCGCTGGCGGTGGACCTGTCCGAGGAGGTGTCGCTGTTCCACGCCGAGCTGCTGCTCAATCGGCGCAAGCAGATGAACCAGTTCGCCCGGCATATCTTTGGCTGCCGGGTCGATTCGAGCATCCAAAGCGAAAAATACCGCGAAATGCTCGTCGGCTCGTTCGATTTCGCGGCGGTGCCCATGCCCTGGCGGCAGTTGCAGAAGGCCGAGGGATCGTTCGAGACCGCCTCGGTGGATTCCTGGATCGAGGCCCTCAGCCGCAAACGCGTGCCGGTGATCGCCGGCCCGTTGATCCGCCTGAGCGAATCGGACCTGCCCGACTGGATGTTCATGTGGGAGCACGACTTCGAGACGCTGCGGGAACTGGCGTACGAATATGTGCAAAAGGTCGTGCATCGCTACCGCCGCGGCGTGTCGGTGTGGAACGTGGCGGCGGGACTGTACGCCAGCTCGCTGTTCCCGCTGACCTTCGAGCAGATGATCGAGCTGACGCGGCTCTTGGTGTCGCAGGTGAAGAACATCGTTCCCAACGCCCGCACCCTCGTCAGCGTCAGCCAGCCATTCGGCGAATACCACGCCCGCATTCCCAACAGCATCCCGGCGATGCTGTACGCCGAGATGGTGGCGCAGGCGGGGATCAATTTCGAGGGCTTCGGGCTGGAAATCGAGATGGGCGTGCCGGAACCGGGCATGTTCACGCGGGATCTGTTCCAGCTATCGTCATTGCTCGACCGCTTCTCGACCCTGGGCAAACCGGTCTTCCTGACGGCGGTGGGGGTGCCCGGCCGATCGACGCCCGATCCGACCGACCGCAGCGAGGGCAAGCTCGACCCGTCGCGCGGCGGGCGATGGCAGCGCCCCTGGGACCCCCAGCTCCAGGCCGACTGGATGGACGCGGTTTACAACATGGCCCTCAGCAAACCGTACGTCGAGAGCATCACCTGGGGCAACCTGGCCGACATGGGACAAAATCTGCCCGGCGGGGGGCTGCTCACCGACATGCTGGCGCCCAAGCCGGCATTCACCAAGTTGCAGGAACTGCGGCAGCGCTACCGCCAATGGCAGCGGAAATGATCGGGGAGGTCGGCCATGTGGACCGCCCGCCAACGAACGGCGCTGATCGGATTGTTGGCGATCATGCTCGCCATCCTCGCGGCGGGGTGGTGGCGCAACCCCACGACCATCCCGGCCGATTTCGAGGGTGACGGGGCCTTGGTCACCGACTCCGCCGGGCGCATCGATCCCAACGTCGCCTCGGCGTCGGAACTGGCGGCGCTGCCGACGATCGGGCCCGGCCGGGCCGCGGCGATCATCGAATACCGCCGGGCGTGGCGGGCGAGCCGCGGCGATTCGCCGGCGTTCTCGTCCGCCGACGATCTGGCGAACGTCAAGGGGATCGGACCGGCGACGGTCGAGCAATTGCGCCCCTGGCTGGTGTTTGACGAACCTTGACCGGCCGGCGCCGGAGAGTCGGTGAGCGTCCATGAGCGGTGAAGAGTCGAACCAAGACAACCCGCCCGCGGCGTTCGAGACCCCCGATGAACAGCGGGCGGCCGCCGCGCCGACCGAAAGCCAGCTCGAAAACCAGATCCCCGGCGGGCGCGGCGCCGCCGGGCACGACGCCTACGCGGCGTGGCGTTTCCGCGACTATCGCCTTTATCAAACCGGCTGGATGATCGCGGTGATGGGGTTCCAGATCGAGAACGTCGCCCTCGGCTGGGAACTCTACGACCGCACCCAAAGCCCCATGGCGCTGGGATATCTCGGTCTGGCCCAGGCGATCCCGGTGGTGGCGCTGGCCTTGCCCGGCGGGCAGATCGCCGACTGGTTCGACCGCCGCAAGGTCATCTTCGTGACGGTCATGTTGCAGGCGATCCTGGGCGTGGGGTTGGGACTGGCGAGTTATCGCGACGGGTCGATCCCCTACATGTACGCCCTGGTGGCGGGGATCGCGTCGGTGCTCGCGATCGCCCGGCCGGCGCGACAGGCGCTCTTGCCGCAGGTCGTCCCCCTGGAGGTCGTCAACAACGCCATCACCTGGAACTCCAGCGTCTTCGAGGTCTCGTCGATGCTCGGACCGGCCATCGGCGGGGCGATCATCGCCTACAGCGTCCGCTCGGCGTATTTCATCAACGCCGGCTGCGCCGTCGCCTTCGCGTGTTTGATGCTCTTCCTGCGATTCAAGTCACCGCCGCGGAAACGCGAGCCGTTGACGGCCTCCAGCGTGCTGGCCGGGGTGCGATTCGTCCGCCAAAAGCGCATCATCCTGGGCACCATCACGCTCGATTTGTTCGCGGTGCTGCTCGGCGGGGCGGTCTACCTGCTGCCGGTGTTCGCCAAGGATGTGCTCGGCGTGGGCAAGATCGGATTCGGGCTGCTGCGGGCGGCGCCGGGACTGGGGGCGGTGGTGATGGCGCTGGCGTTGGCCCATCTGCCGCCGATGAAACACGCCGGACGCAACCTGCTGCTGGCGGTGGGGGGGTTCGGGCTGGCGACCATCGTTTTCGGGCTGTCGCGGAGCTTCACCCTGTCGCTGGTGATGTTGATGCTCACCGGGGCGCTGGACAACATCAGCGTCGTCGTCCGCCACACCCTCGTGCAGGTGTTGACACCCGACGCCATGCGCGGAAGGGTATCGGCGGTCAATCAGGTCTTCATCGGCGCCAGCAACGAAATCGGCGGGCTGGAATCGGGACTCACCGCCGCCTGGTGGGGCGCGACGGCGGCGGTGGTGTTCGGCGGCGTCGGCACGCTCGTCGTCGTCGCGGCGGTGGCGCTGGCTTGGCCGGAGGTGCGGCGATTCGGGTCGCTGCACGACGCCCGCCCGGATTGAACGCGTGGTCGCCTTGTCTTGATCGAATCGGGCCAATCCATGGAACAAGCCACCCGCGCCCCCGTCCCTCCCCCCCGTCCCTGGGCGCCGTACGTCATCGCCCTGACCGCCGCGGCGCTGTCGTTGTTCGCCGCGTGGTACGTCTGGCAAAGCGGCCGCCACGGCGAGTGGATGCGTTTCGAGGCGGCCATCGACCGCACCACCCAGACGTTGCGCGACCGCATCAACACCTACACCGTGCTGCTCCGCGGCGTCGAGGGGTTCATGACCGCCTCTGACTATGTGACGGCCGAGGAGTTCCGGGCGTATGTCGAGCGGTTGAATCTGCCTGCGAACTATCCCGGCGTCCAGGGGATCGGACTGGCGCTGAAGGTCGCCCCCGACGAGGTGGCGGACCTGGAAAAACGGATGCGATCCGACGGCTTCCCCGACTTTCGCATCATGCCCGGCGGGCCGCGCGACACCGTCACCGCCATCATCCACATCGAGCCGCTGGACCGACGAAACCGCGCGGCGATCGGCTATGACATGTTCTCCGAGCCGGTCCGCCGCGCCGCCATGGAAAAGGCGCGCGACGACGCCCTTCCGGCCGCGTCCGGCCGCGTCACCCTCGTCCAGGAGATCGACCCGCAAACGCAGCCGGGATTCCTCATCTATCTGCCCCTGTATCGCGGCGCGCTGACCCCCGCGACCGCGGCCGAGCGCCGGGCGGCGATCATCGGATGGGTCTATAGCCCCTTCCGAATCGACGATCTGTTCAGCGGTATCTTCGGGGAGCGCGAGCCGGGACTTCGGCTTCGCGTCACCGATCTGAAAGACAATGACGCCGGGCCTTTGTTCGAATCCGTCCCCCACTCCGCCGACGGCGCTTCGGCGGGCGCCCTGACCGACTCCCGCATCGTCGGGGTCGCCGGACGCCAGTGGCGACTGGACCTCCTCGCCGGCGAGGGGTTCCAAACCGAATCCACCCGCACCTACGCCAAGTCCATCCTCCTCGGCGGACTCGCCATCGGCGGTTTGCTCTTCTGGCTCTCGCGCGGACAGGTGCTGGCCCGCGAGGCCGCCGAGGCGGCGGCCGCGGGGCTGCGCCGCTCGGAGTCCGAACTCCGTCTCAGCGAGGAACGCTTCCGCATGTTGGTGGACCAATCGCCCCTCACCATCCAAGTGTTCGATCCGGACGGGCGGGTTTCACAAAGCAACCGGGCGTGGGAGACCCTCTGGGGCGCGCCGCGCGATGCCTTGGCCGATTACAATCTCTTCCATGACGCCGAGGCGATTCGCCTGGGCGTCGGCGACCTCGCCCGACGCGCCCTGGCCGGCGAAAACGTGGTGTTCGGCCCGCTGCATTACGATCCCGCCGCCACCGGCGCCACCGGACGCGACCGCTGGGTCGAGGGAACGATGTATCCCATCCGACTCCCCGGCGGCCAAGTCGATGAAATCGTGCTCATCCTGCGCGATGTCAGCGAGCGCATCGCCGCGGAGACCGAACGCGCCGACCTGCTTTCGCGCGAGCGCGACGCCCGGCGCGACGCCGAGGCCGCCAACCGACTCAAGGACGAGTTCCTCGCCACCGTCTCCCACGAGCTTCGCACCCCCCTCAACGCCATCATGGGCTGGGCACAGGTGCTCGAAACCCTGCCCGATTCGCCCGACGGCGATCTCCCCCAGGCCACCGAGGCCATCCTCCGCAACGCCCGCGCCCAGGCCCGTCTGGTCGACGATCTGCTCGATGTCTCGCGGATCATCAGTGGCAAGTTGCGGCTCGATGTCCGTCCCACCGACCTGCGAAAGGTCATCGACGCCGCCGTCGAGACCACCCGACCCGCCGCCTCCGCCAAGGCCATCGATCTGCGCTGGGCGCCGCCGTCGAACCCCGTCGAGGTCGCCTGCGACCCCAACCGCGTGCAACAGGTCCTATGGAACCTGCTGACCAACGCCATCAAGTTCACCCCCCGCGGCGGCCGCGTCGAAGTCGCGCTCGACCGACACCCCGACGCCGCCGTCATCACCGTCCGCGACACCGGCGACGGCATCGACGCCGCCTTCCTCCCCCACGTCTTCAACGCCTTCCGCCAGGCCGATTCATCGTCCACCCGCAGCCACGGCGGGCTTGGGCTGGGGTTGGCGATCGTCCGCCACCTTGTCGAACAACACGGCGGCGCCGTCCACGTCGCCAGCGACGGTCACGGGCGCGGCGCGACCTTCACCGTGCATCTGCCGATCACGCCGACGACCGACTCCGGCGATGCGCCATCCACCGCCGCACCGCCGACCAAAAGCCCCCTCGACGGGCTGCGGGTCCTGGTGGTCGATGACGATCCCGACGCCCGCGTGCTGATCGAACGCATCCTCTCCAAGGCCGGCGCCGCCGTCCGCGTCGAACCCGACGCCGAGGCCGCCCTGTCGACCGTCGCTTCGTGGCACCCGTCGGTCCTTCTCGCCGACATCGCCATGCCCGGCCACGACGGCCACTGGCTCATCGGTCAACTCCGTCGCCTGCCCCGCGACCACGGCGCCGCCACCCCCTCCGCCGCGGTGACGGCCCTGGGGCGCGTCGAGGACCGCAACAAATCCCTCGCCACCGGCTTCGACGCCCACCTCTCCAAACCCGTCGATCCCCCCGAGCTCATCGCCCTGGTCGCCCGCCTCGCCGGCCGAACCGCCGGCGCCTGACCGCGGCGACGCCGCCACGCACACCCGCGCCCGATCCCCTCCCTTGTATTGCTTGACCATGACGGCCTCGTCGGTGGCCGCCACGCCCACCCGCGCCCGATCCGCTCCACCCGCGACGCGGGCGTCCCTCCCAATACCGTCACATCAAGGAGCCCGATCCCTTGTCGCGCGCGCGCCTCGCCCCATGCCGTCAACGCAACCATTGGACGCTGGAAACGGGGGAGAACAGAAGTTGGATCCTAGTGTCGCGCGGCCGCCACGGCCCCGACTTTCCCCGTCTGTGTGCATTGCATGCAAGCGAGTTGGGCGCGCGAAGCGGGTTTTTCACAACCTCCAAACCCGCTTTCGCCCGGTGGTGTCCCGCGGACGGGGCCGAGGCGGCACCGCGACGGAAGACAGGATTCCTTATGTTGACGGCATTGGGCGTTCCTCCCCCGCGACCACCAGACCGCCCGCGCGCTTTCAATCGACTGCCCGCAACCGCTCCCCCAGCCGCTCCGCCGCCCCGCGCGGATCGTCCGCCGCCGTCACCGCCGCCGTCACCGCGATCGCGCGCAATCCCGTCGCCAACACCTCCCCCGCATTCGCCTCGGTGATCCCCGCGATCGCCAGCGCCGGAAGCGCGATCGCTTCCACCACCTCCCGCGCATAGTCCGCCCCCGCCACGAAATCGCGTGGTTTGGTCGGACTGCGGAACATCGGCCCCACCCCGATGTAATCCGCCCCGTCGCGCACCGCCCGACGCGCCTGCTCCATATTGTGCGTGCTGACCCCGATCAACTTCCCCGGCCCGATGATTTTGCGAACCTCCGTCGCCGGCAGATCCCCCTGCCCCACATGCACCCCGTCGGCGTCGGCCAGAACCGCGATGTCCGGGCGGTCGTTGACGATGAACACCGCCCCGTGCCGCCGACACATTTCGCCCAGCTCCCTCGCCCGCCGCAGCAGTTCCCCGCCTTCGAGCGTTTTTTCCCGCAATTGCAGACAATCGGCGCCCCCCGCCAGCGCTTCCCCGGCCACCGTTCGCCACGGCGATTTGCACGCCGACTCGGTGATGAGCACGCACAGCCGCACTTCGGCCATCCTCCCGCGCGGGCGCAGCGTCCGCAGCACCGCCGCCTCCAGGTCATACCAGCGATAGCGAAGACCCTCGATCGCCGCCGCCGCGTCGGGATGGTCGATCTTGGAAAACTCCCCCAGCGCCCGCAGCGCCTCGCCCAATCGCTTTCCCGCCGCGATCACCACCGCGGCCATGTCCGCGCGACCCAGCTCCCCCGCGGTTTTGTTGTCCGTCCCCACATCCCCCGCCGTGTCGCGGGAGGCGATGGCGACATCATGGAACGGCGCGATCGCCCCCGCCAGATCATGCCGCAACCGCTTCAGGCGATGCGACAGTTCGTCGTCATCCAAACCGAACCGCGCATAATCCTCCGCCACGCGCAGCGCCTCCCTGGCCCGGTTGGCGTTGGCGTCGAGGATGCGCGCGAGGGTCGGCGTCATGGGATGGGGCGCAGTATACGACGCCCCCGGCTACGGAAAAAGGCAAGGATCCGACAAGCATTGATGCGACCGTTCCACCCCGTTGGTGCCGCCTCCCTCTTGCCCTACAATCCCCCGCTTATGTTGCCTTTGGACACCCTCATCAACGCCGACTCGATCAAGACCCTCAACGACGCGCCGTCCGCCTGGGCCGACCTCTGCTTCGCCGATCCGCCGTTCAACATCGGCTATCGCTACCACGGCTACGACGACAGTCTGAAGCTCGATGACTATCTCCAGTTCAGCGAGGACTGGATCGCCGCCGTCCACCGCGCCCTCAAGCCCACCGGATCGTTCTTCCTGGCCATCGGCGATGAATACGTCGCCGACCTCGCCGTCATCGCCCGGCGCAAGGTCGGCTTCAACATGCGAAACTGGATCGTCTGGCACTACACCTTCGGCCAGCACGCCCGACACAAGTTCTCCCGCAGCCACACCCACATCCTCTATCTGACCAAGGATCCCGAGGTCTTCACGTTCAACGCCGACGCCGTTCGCGTCGCCTCGGCCCGCCAGACCACCTACGCCGACCTCCGCGCCAATCCCAAGGGCAAGGTCCCCGACGACACCTGGTACCTGCGTCCCCAGGAGATCGCTCCGGGCGCCTATTTCGAGCCGGGATGCGACACCTGGAACATCAGCCGAATCTGCGGCACGTTCAAGGAGCGCGAGGGGTGGCACGGCTGCCAGATGCCCATCGCGGTGCTCAACCGCATCGTCCGCGTCGCCAGCAACCCCGGCGACGTGGTGCTCGACCCGTTCAACGGCAGTGGCACCACCAGCGTCGCCGCCGCCCTTCTCGGCCGGCGCTACGTCGGCATCGACCAATCGCCGGAGTACGTCGAATACGCCCGAAAACGCCTCAAACACATCGAGGAAAACAAGGACAACAACCTCTTCGGCGCCCCCGCCATGGCGCCCGACGACGCCGACATCACCCCGGCCCTGCTGCTCGATGCCACCCGCGAATCCAAGGTCGAAACCGAACTGACCGCCTTCGGCCGTCCCCGCGTCCCCCGTCGCCGCGCCAAAAAATCCAAGGGCCTGTGACCCGCCGCTTCCCCCCCGTGTCGGGGAAATCCCGCCCGATCCCGTCGAACTGATTCTTCCCCCTGCCACGCGGCCGGGGCGTCCCGCCTCGTTGTCGCACAAGTCCCCCCACGCCTGCGGCGTTTTCCCCCGTCGCGGGGGCGCCTCGCCCCCGCCTTTCCAATCGCAGCCCATGACGACGGCGCTCCACGGGGGTTTTCACAACCTCCAAACCCGCTTTCGCCCGCTGATGTCCCCTGGACGAGGCCGGGGCGGCCCCGCGACAGAAGACAGGGTTCCTTACGTTGATGGCATTGAGCGAACGCGCCCACGCGACATGAAAACGGGCTGCGACGCCCGATGGGGGAACCAAGAGATGTATATGCCACCGCGGCGATTGCGCCACCGCTTCCCTTCCCATCAAGCGTCCCCCTTCGCCGCCAACCGCGCCAGCGATTCGCGATGCCCACCCTTCCCCTCATTCCGTCGATTCGATCCCCAAATCCTTCACCTTCTTGTTCAGCGTGTTCCGGTTGATTCCCAAAAAATCCGCCGCCTTCGTCTTCACACCGCCGCATTTGGCCAATGCCCTGTCGATCAGCGCGCGCTCGATCTGGTCGATCACCAACTGGTGGATCTCCCCCTCGCGCATCTCGTAATCCCCGATCGCCTGGTCGGCCAGCCGGCGGGTCAAGGTCTCGACCGTTTCGCTGGTCTGCGTCGTCCGCCGCTGGGCCGCGAACATCCGCACCCCCAGCGGAAGCAGATCCTCCGTGAAATCCTCATCGTGGCTCAGCACCACCGCCCGCTCGACGGCGTTCTCCAATTCCCGGACGTTTCCCGGCCAAGGATACCGCAGCAGCACGTTGAGCATGTCGCGGCTGATCCGCTTGAGACTCCGTCCGTTCACCGAGTTGTACTTGTCCAGGAAAAAGTCGATCAGTGCGGGAACGTCCTCCCGGCGATTCCGCAGCGGCGGCAGATAAATGCTCACCACATTCAGCCGATAAAACAGATCCTCCCGGAAGTTCCCCTTGGCCACCTCCTCCTGCAGATCGACGTTGGTCGCCGCGATCACCCGCACATCGACCTTCATCGTCTGGGTGTCGCCCACCCGCTCGAACTCGCGCTCCTGCAGCACCCGCAGCAGCTTCACCTGCAGCTGCGGCTCCATCGTCCCGATCTCATCCAGGAAGATCGACCCCGTGTCGGCCGCCTCGAACCGACCGGCCTTGTCGCGGATGGCGCCGGTGAACGACCCCTTCACGTGCCCGAACAACTCGCTCTCGAGCAGCGTGCTGCTCATCGCCCCGCAGTTGACCCGCACGAACGGCTTGTCCCGACGCGGCGAGTTGTAATGAATCGCCTTGGCGATCATCTCCTTGCCCGTGCCCGTCTCCCCCAGCAGCAGCACCGTCGCCCGGCTGTTGGCCACCTGGCCCACCGTGGCGAAGACATCGTGCATCGCCGGGGAATCGCCGATGATGTTGTCGAACCGGTACCGATCCCGCACCTGCGCCCGCAGTTGGGCGTTCTCCTCCAGCAGCTCCTCCTTCTGGCGCATCACCATCCGGTTGACCTGGATCGCCTGGGCCAAAAACGCGCACACGATCTCCAGGAACACCAGGTCGGCGGCCAACTCCGCCTCGGTCCCCACCGGCCGGTCCACGCTCAACGCCCCGGCGGTTCGTCCCTCGATCTTGATCGGCACGCACAAAAAGCTCAGCCCCGCCTCGGCGTCGGCATTGAACCGCCCGGTGCGATTCAGGAAATCCGCGTCCCCCCGAACGTCCGCGATCACCCGCGCCCGTCCCGTCGCCACCACGTTCCCCGTCACCCCCTCCCCCAGCGCGTATTTCGCCCGGTCGATCTCCTCGGCCGTCATCCCGCTGGCGGCCGCCGCCCGCAGCCGACCGGTTGAATCGTCCAACAGCATCAGCGCCCCATGATCCATCCCCCGTTTCTCGGTGATGAGCCTCATCACCTTCGTGAACCCCTCCCCGAGTTCCAAACTCGCCGACAATATCTGCCCGATCTGGGTCAAAACCCCGAGATCATTGCGGTTGAATTGCGCGCGCGCCGCGTCATTGAGCATGTTGGATTCGTCCATGCCTTGAATGTACGCAACCCCTGCCTGCTTTCAAGGCACATCCGCGACCCCGCCCCACTCCCCCAACGGAAAATGGCAACGCCCCCCTCAGTTCCGTCCATTGTCTCGTCTTCCCGTCCCAAGCCCCAACCGACTTCACAGAAGTCCCCCCTCCCTCCGCCTACCGCCTACCCTCCTTCCGCCTACTTTCCTCCTGCCTACCGCCTACGACTTTCTCCCGCCCCTCCCTGCCTCCGCCCGCCGCCGCCTGCCAATCACACTGGTCGATGGCCCCGGCGATGTCCGACGGCATCGCAAGTCCAAACGGGTGTTTGACTTCGGGAACGATCGCCAGAATCGGCACCTTCCCCAGCCGCTCGATCGCCCGCCAGCCGGTCTCCTCGGCCACCGACGGGCTTTCCGCGGGGTAGCGGTTGATGACCACCCCCGCGACCCCCGCCCCCGACGCGCGAAGCGCCCGCACGGTCAGCAAGGTATGGTTGATCGTTCCCAGCCCCGCCCGAGCCACGATCACCACCGGCAACCTCAGCCATTGGATCAGATCCAACACGGTGTGCTTGGCGTCCAGCGGCACGAGCAACCCCCCGACCCCCTCGACCAGCAGCACATCGCTGTCCGATGCAATCGTCCGCACCGTCCGGTCGATGGCGCCCCAATCCAGCGGCTCACCGGCCCGATCGGCCGCGATCATCGGCGCCAGCGGCTCGACATAACGCTGCGGGCAGATGACATCCAGCGGATGCCGCGAATCGGCGAAATGGGCGAGAATCTCCGCATCCTCCGACACCAGCCCCTCCCGCCGACGCTGGCATCCGGTCGCCACCGGCTTGACCACGCCGGGAATCCGCCCGTGCCGTCGGAACCAGTCGGCGATGGCGGCGGTGACGACCGTCTTGCCGACCGCGGTGTCCGTCGCCGTGATGAACAGTCCCCCGATCGTCGCCGGTTGGATCATGTCACCCAGTGTAGCGAACCCGGCCGAAACGCGCCACCGCCGCGCCACCGCCGTCTTTCGTTTTGATCGTGCGTCGGCTACGATCCAGCGCGATATAAGGCTTTTTCGCGGAGCACGCACGCATGGCCCAGCACGACGAACAGTACAAGGCGAAATACCGTCCCGACCTCGACCCCAAGCTCGACCTCGAGATCGACGAGGCCTTGGGGGACATGTCCATCGAAGACCTCTACGAGCGCGACCAGGCCCGGCCAGGATCCGCCGCCGGCGAGGAGCCCGCCTCCGCCAAGGGCGCTCCCAAGACCATGCGCCATGGCCGGATCGTTCGCGTCGGCGCCGACGATGTGTTCGTGGACTTCGGCGGCAAGAGCCAGGGCGTCGCGTCGCTGCTGCAATTCGACGAGCCGCCCAAGGTCGATGAGGAGTTCGACTTCTTCGTCCAGAAGTTCGACCAGCGCGAGGGATTGCTCATTCTCACCCGCAAGGGATCGCTCGCCACCCACGTCTCGTGGGACAACCTCGAAGCCGGCCAGATCGTCGAGGGAACCGTCACCGGATCGAACAAGGGCGGCCTCGAGCTCGACATCAAGGGGATGCGGGCGTTCATGCCCTCCGGGCAGGTCGATCTTTATTTCACCCCGGACATCAGCACCTTCATCGGCCAGAAAATGCAGGTCGAGGTCACGCAGTTCGAGCGGGCCGCCAAGAACCTGGTGGTCTCCCGGCGCAACATTCTGGAGCGCGAGAAGGAAGAAAAGAAAAAGGAGCTGCTCAAGGAGCTCGCCGAGGGGCAAATCCGCCGCGGCACCGTGCGGACGGTCATGGATTTCGGCGCGTTCGTCGATCTCGGCGGCGTCGATGGGCTGCTCCACGTCTCGGAGATGACCTTCAAGCGCGGCCGGCAAAATGCCGGGGACTTCGTGAAGGTCGGCGATGTGCTCGATGTGAAGATCACCCGCATGGACCCCGAGACCGGCAAGATGTCGCTGAGCCTCAAGCAGGCCCGCGGCATCGACCCGTGGACCGACGCCGACGCCAAATACGCCGTCGGCACGACCCTCACCGGGCGCGTGACCAAGCTCGAATCCTTCGGCGCGTTCATCGAGGTCGAGGAGGGGTTGGAGGGCTTGCTCCCCATCAGCGAGATGAGCTGGACGCGCATTCGCCACCCGGTGGATGTGGTCAAGGAGGGCGACACCGTCAAGCTCGTCGTCCTGTCGGTCGATCCCGCCCAGCGCCGCATCAGCTTCAGCCTCAAGCAGGCCGGCCCGGACCCGTGGTCGACCGTCGCCGACCGCTACGCGGTGGACATGGCCGTCGATGGGCGCGTGACCCGCACGGCCGACTTCGGCGCGTTCGTCGAATTGGAGCCGGGCTTGGAGGGCCTGGTCCACATTTCCGAGCTGTCCAACCAGCGCGTCGGCTCTGTTGAGCAAGTGGTGAAGGTCGGCGACGAGGTGAAGGTGCGCGTCTTGGAGATCGACCGCGACGCCCGAAGGATGGGGTTGTCGATCAAGCGCCTCGCCGAGATCCTGGCGCCGGCGTCCGCGACCCCCGGCGCCCCCGCCCCGGCCGATCCCGGCAAGAAAAAGAAACGCCCCGAACTCCGCGGCGGACTCGATTTCAACTTCTGGAACAAGAAGTAACCCCGCGGTCCCCCCGCGACACCTCCCGGTTGGCAACGTGACGGAGACGGGTCGCCTCCTTGTGATGCACAAGTCACCGGTCAGCCGCCGTCGCTCCCATGTCGCGGAGGCGCCTCGCCCCCGTTGTTATACACATCTCGGCCATCGCCCCCCCCGATTCATGTAGCTCAGCCGCCCCCGGCTGAGTGAATGGAGGCTGGCGTGTCAACGGGATGCACAGCCGAGGGCGGCTATGCTACATATCTATTGGCAGGAGCATATGTTAAAGCGGGAGAGGCCATATGTATAACAACGAGGCGCCTCGCCCCGTTGTTATACACAAGTCACCGGTCAGCCGCCGTCGCTCCCATGTCGCGGAGGCGCCTCGCCCCCGTTGTTATACACATCTCGGCCATCGCCCCTCCCGATTCATGTAGCTCAGCCGCCCCCGGCTGAGTGAATGGAGGCTG